>NZ_JAKFZQ010000030.1:0-40907 GCF_021654245.1 Pseudoalteromonas sp. MMG022
GTAGCGCAAGCCAAACGTGTTTCTTATTATTGAGTAATTGCATTACTTTTCAACCAGTTACTAATGTAACTGGTGGTATCTTTAACTGATGCTACTTCATTAAATATTAAATCAGCATTATTTCTAACTTGTTTAACAGCTGAGATATAAATATCTCTAAAGTGATCTTCGTATCTATCCAAGTAATTAGAGATAGAGCATATTGAATTAGAGCTCGGTTGCTCAGTATGCCGCCTGATAATACGAGATAGACACAACTCCAAGGGTTGATCTAACAAAACAACGTAATCTATCAATGGCGACATAGCATCACGCTCTTTACCAAATGGTTCTTCAATAAAAATAAAACGGCTACTATTTTTTGAAATTAAGCTTTCCAATGAAGTAACAAATTTTGGCGTTTTAATCAAAGAAACGTTTGCTCCATTCATTAGCCAGTTTTTCATATTTTTAGGATATGTATGTTTATCAGTGTGGTCATCAAAAAGTAGAAATGGGCAACCAAACGCTTTAGCAAGTTCTTTAACCATGGTGGTTTTTCCCGCACCAGATGCACCACTGATTGCAACTACTTTTGTGTTATTCATATTACCCTACTGTTTTGCGTCCTGATTTCATTAGTTTGTTAGCGTTACACAACCATTTAGTTACAAAAATATTGATACCACAAACAGAATGACAAGAAAGACTTGTACTCGACGACACCACCTAAATTTAACCCATATACTTTGAGCGAAGCGAAAATAGCAAGCGTTGCAAGTTACTCTTAAATACGTTGTTATAAGGAAATTTCCTGTCTGCCAACTTTATGAGCAAAACCACCAACCCTAACCTTAATAATTCCCCGATCGCTCGCCTCAACAGACGCGGTAATTCTTGAAATACACTTCATCGCTCGACCTTGCTCAAAAGCAAAGCTATTCGAATGTGTATTAGGAAGATGCTTGGCTAAGTAACAGGCTAATGCACCGCTCGCACTGCCTGTCGCTGACTCCTCTGGGATCCCAAACAATGGAGCGAAATTACGACAACTTGCTGTTACTTTACTTGTTTTCTCACACAGCTCAAAAGCATGGATACCAATTACATCATGCCTTTTACAGAACTCACTGGTTAAATTTTCATTCACTTGAATTTGATCAAGATACCCAAAGGGCACTGGAACAATAATATCAGGTAAGCCTGTTGAAATAACCTCAATCGGTAACTGAGTTGACTCAAGTATTGTCAAGTCTAATCCAATTAGCTCCGATATAACCTCATGACTAAACTCTCCACGAAACTCTGGTAACTTCTGGTCCATAACTATATGACCATTCGCCTCTACAGTGACCATAAGTAAACCCGCTTTAGTCCGTTGAAGGTACTTACCTTCAGTTATGATTCCGCCTTGATACATTGTCGAAAATGCAGCCAATGTGGCGTGCCCACAGAAATCAACTTCACCTGTTATCGTGTAAAAAGACAACGCAAAGTCGGCTTCGTCATCGCGAGATACAAACGCAGTCTCAGAATATCCAACCGCTTGAGCTATTTGTAGTTTTTCTTCGTTCGACAAATGATCGGCGTGAAGCACTACACCCGCAGGATTTCCACCAGTTCCATTCGCTGTAAAGGAATTCACCAAAAAAGCTTCAACGTTCTTCAATCTCAATCTCTCCGTATAACGCCGCGTTAATGGGCGCATAAATGCTTGGCTAAAATTAGCGACGAAGGAGCAAAATCCTGCTGTTTTGTGCCCTTTTTTAACGGCCTTGTTAGCTTTCGCTTACACTGACTTGTTGTGCCACTTGACCTGTTAGGGAAAAATGAACCCTCAATTTCAGTTGGTTCAATATTTTCAATTTTATACTCCCCACCCAACAGCCAAGGTTTTGTTAAGCTATAAATTTGGTTGTGTGATAATGATTTACCTGATTCTATTAAATCACCTACCATTTGAACTGCAAAGTATTCTATAACGAACTCTTTATCAGCTAACAACTCATTGAAACCTTCAGGCGTCTCTGCCACTTGTGAGAACTCACCGCCTCCTGAGTCAAGCCACCAAACTTGGCCATTATTTACATTTTGAACAAATGCATCATCGGAAGCTGAAAGTAATATAGGTAAATACTCTCCACCCAATAACCACTCCCAGTCAGATAACAAAGAGTCTCGTTCAAGGTGCGAGAAATTTACCGTTAAGTCATTTAATGTCATCTGAACTTCCTAGAAAGCTAACGCCCTGTTAAGGTGTGAGCAACGCAATACAAAAGCCGCCGCATACCACCTTAAACACTAAACGCAACGTATAGTAAAAATGCCGCGCGTTGCGAATCACTCTTAAACAGTTTGTTATAGCTCAAGCGTAAACGTACTGCTCTACTGTTTTTCCTCGGTCATCTACTGTAAATACTTTTACATAGATTTGGTGATTTTTAGCCATGTAAGCTTGAAGATAAAACTCTTTAACACAATCTAATGAAACATTGTGACTAGCTGCATGTTTGGGAAGCCACTCACGATAATAACCAATTGATTTTCTTATTCTCGGTGTTAGCCGAAACAACTCCTCGGTGCGAACTGGAACCCAAGAAATCTGAACAGGCTTACCTTTGTTCAAGCGAGCTAAAGTATACAAGTCTTCAAAAACAAAGGCTTCATCAACATAGTTGCACCCACCAACAAACGAGTGGGTAAAGTTGTGAGCCATTGACTTAATTAACTTATACTTCATGTTACCCCTGATAACGCCTTGCTAAGCGGCAAAAATAGTTGGCTAAAAATAGCGAGGAACGAGCAAAAGCCAACTGTTTTTTGTCCTGCTGAATTGACTTGTTAGCACTACTATTCAGCGCAATAAATTATTGGAATAGCATTCATGTCTTTAACCGCATGAGCAAATGAAGACAAAATCCAAAGTAATTGAGTAACATGACCCGAAACAGCCTCCCCACGTTGAATTTTTTGAAACTCAGTTGTGATTGCTGATTTAGATATAAAAGAACAACTTAAAATGCACTTCCGATGAAGTTTATAATCTTTTAACAAGCCGTCTAAATAGTTATCTGCATTAGAAGGATCGCCTTTTCTAACTCTTGTGATATTAGTGCGGCATCCATCGTTATTATAAGTCCTTGAAAATTTCTCTCTTATTCTTTCGAGCATTTGTTCTTTAGTAAAATACATATTACCTAAATTCTTAATACCTTGACCCACAACATCATGAAGGTTACTTGCTGACGTGCTATCACTTCCATGTTTAGAATGAATAAAGCTTATATTTGATTCAGCTCTGTTTAGAGCGATATGGTCAGCCCACTCTATGCCTAAATCATCACAAAAAATATAATCATCATTTTGATGAAGAGCTTCAACTACGCCGAACATTGAATCAGAATCAAATTCTATAGTTACATCAGAAAAGCTACCCTTTTCAGAATTGACACTTTGTATTTCAACTTTAGGGTGTAATATTTCTAATATACTGCTTATCTCAGCAATTCCAGAAGCATCTTCAAAACAAGAGCCCATAAAATACATATATTTAGGATCTGAAAACGTCACACTATAATATGCATTTTTTACTATAAATTTTTGCAGTGTAATTTCTTTACCATTTTCAATAACTCGAAACTTGGTAAGGGCTTTTGATGTTAGAGTTAAACTCTTTTCATTTTTCCTTAGTTTCGTGCAAGATTCTCGTCCCACAACCTTACAGTGAGAGTCAAGTTCATAGACTTGTTCGAGCGCAGAAAAAAGCAAATTCTTAACCCTTGAAGATATAACAATACTTTTGTTTTTATTGGTCTTGTACTTGATGATAAGACCATCATTTTCGATTCTTTCATATAGTGGGGTGGCTTCAATTAGAATAGCATTTGGCTCACATGCACCTAACACATCACTTAATTCAGCTTTTTTTGCGAATGAGTCGAGAAAGTTGTTATCAGTAGTGGGGTTTTCAATTAATTCAACTTGCTCCTTTACCCATAGAGCAATTTCATCGAGTGACTTTCGTTGAGAAGATTCTACTAATCGCCCTGTCCCTGAAATAGTCTTTGTAATTGCCCCCTGTCTAAGTTTTAAATAGAAGGGAATAGAGCGACCTGCTGAATGAGTAGAAAGTAGACCTTTTAAATCAGCAGCTTCATAAGATCTAGCTCTCATAGCTCTCTCAGAAACAGTCATGTTTCTTAAGGCTATTTTTTGAAATTCAACACTATTATCGTCAAAAGTAGCCGTTAAATCTCGGCTATCTATTAACGTAAAGTGTTGCTTTATAAGCTCGGAAATATTCGCACAACTTTTCTTAAAGACTGCTAAATAATTTTGGTACTCGATCAATATAATGAATGCATAAACCCTATCTTCCAAAGGTTCATCGATAAAATATACAGGCCTGACTGAAAGAAATACCCTTATGGAATAATTGTAACTAAAGTCTTCCTCTTCAACAGTTTTCTCAGTTCTGAACACATCAACAACAAACTGTGCGTTCGTATCCATATTGTCAACAGCCGCTCCGAGAATGTCATTTATAATCGAATCATCGATTGAGTTTTTTGGAATGTAGAATTGCGCATTTTTTGTGAGTTCTAATCTATCTGGCAAAGTCCATACCTCCGTGTAGTGCTAACGCCGCGTTAAACGGCAAAGTAATGCTTGCTAAAATGTGAAGCGGAGCGGAACCGAGCAAGCATTACGGTGTCCGAATTTTTAAACGCCTTGTTAGCAGTACTTACACCATACTTTCTTGGTCTTCAGTTATACCTTTATAAATTAAAGATAATACGCCGATTTCAATTATTGCCACAACACTCCAAACTAAAGCTATTAACGCCGTGTATATATGGGAGTCAAAGCTTGGTAAGTAAGATATGATTAAATCCGTAACAACCGGTAATAAACCTACACCAATAAATAATTTAGCTGAGTAGTCGTCAGAGATTTTCCAAGCGGATTGAATTGATAAGCTATGATCTAAAGCCGCAGATGGTAAAACGATGGAAAGTCTCGACCAAACAAACGCAGTCATCAGCGTTGTAATTAAACCAATAACAAAAAGGATTACCTGATTTTCTGTTCCCTGAGCCAATTCTATCAAGTACTTACCAAACATAGCCATAATGACAATACCAACTAACATCATAACTATATTTAGTGCGATGAACTTTTTGATAAAACGAAAATCCCTTCTCGTCAATTTGAACAGTTCTTTAATTGAGGCATTCTCGCTTAATATAAATGATCTGTGGGTATGAACTATGGATTTAGCCAAAATAACTAAAAAAGCAAAAACACACAAAAAGATTAAAGGTATATAACCGAATTCTTTTGACTCTGGGGAAAGCTTACTTTCTATATCTATTGCGTACAATCCAAGTCCAATTACCAACAATGTAACTAAAGCAGGGAGAAAATTTCTAAGAAATAGAACTTTATCTCTATTAAAAGTAAAGAGAGCTTCAATTATTATTTTTCTAACTTCCATATTTAAATTTACACCTAATTTTACAGTACTGCTAACAGTGTATTAGCGTGAATTCGCGTTAATGTTCTACCGACTAGCCCTACAACACACCAATTATCAAATTTAATTGCACCAAATATTAGCAGGTTAGATGCTATTAGACCCTCTAAAAAATAACAATGGGCGTAGTTCAAACCGAGAATCTACTTAAACGAGAATGAGTGAACGTGTTTATAAAAGTTAAATCTATTATAAATCATGAAGATAAATATCCAGCCTGATCTTTAGACAAACAATTTACGCAAAAATTAACAGGGCCTCTAGTTACGAATTTTAACGCTTTAAATTACATCAGTATAAAAAACAGCCAATGCATTTACAATAAACAAGCAATGCGAACAGACACAAAAAACCCGAGCCTTGCTCGGGTTTTACTAAAAGTCAGTGATTAAAACTTCGGACCGCCCCCGCCGAACATACCCGGTGGCATCATACCTTTCATGCCGCGCATCATTTTTTGCATGCCGCCCTTGCCCTTCATTTTCTTCATCATCTTTTGCATCTGCGTGAACTGCTTAAGCAATTTATTGATGTCTTGAACTTGGGTGCCAGAACCTGCTGCAATACGCTTTTTGCGAGAACCTTTAATAATGTCTGGACGAGCGCGCTCTTTCGGTGTCATCGAGTTGATAATGGCTTCCATTTGCGTAAACGCCTTATCACCCACTTGACCTTTTACCGCATCGGGTAAGTTATTCATGCCCGGTAGTTTTTCAAGCATAGACATCATACCGCCCATGTTTTTCATCTGGCGTAGCTGCTCGGCAAAGTCTTCTAAGGTGAAGCCATCGCCTTTAAAGACTTTTTCGGCCACTTTGGCTGCTTTGTCTTTATCAACTTTCATCTCCACTTCTTCGATAAGTGACAATACGTCACCCATACCAAGAATACGCGACGCTACACGGTCTGGGTGGAAAGGCTCAAGCGCGTCGGTACGCTCACCCACACCAATGAATTTGATTGGTTTACCGGTAATATGACGAATTGATAACGCCGCACCACCACGAGCATCACCATCCGTTTTAGTTAAGATCACGCCAGTAAGTGGCAGCGCTTCATCAAATGCTTTGGCAGTATTTGCCGCATCCTGACCCGTCATCGAGTCAACAACGAATAAAGTTTCAATCGGGTCAATGGCACTGTGAAGGGCTTTAATCTCATCCATCATGTCGTTATCAACGTGCAAACGACCTGCGGTATCCACAAGCACGACATCGATGAACTTTTTCTTCGCATGGCTAATTGCGCCCGTTGCAATATCAACTGGCTTTTGTGAGATGTCACTTGGGAAAAACTCAACATCCACTTCACCGGCTAGAGTTTCAAGCTGTTTGATTGCCGCAGGACGATATACGTCGGCACTGACCACTAATACCGATTTTTTCTTGCGCTCTTTTAAGAATTTAGCAAGTTTACCCACACTGGTGGTTTTACCCGCCCCCTGAAGACCCGCCATCATGACTACCGCTGGCGGTTGTGCTGCTAGGTTTAGCTCTTCGTTGGCTTCCCCCATGGCTTTTTCAAGTTCTTCACGAACAATTTTGATAAAAACCTGACCTGGGCTTAGGCTTTTTGTCACCTCAACGCCAACGGCACGCTCTTTTACTTGTTTTACAAACTCACGAACTACAGGTAAAGCGACATCGGCCTCAAGTAGCGCCATACGTACTTCGCGCAGAGTTTCTTTAATATTTTCTTCGGTTAGACGGCCCCTGCCGCTGATGTTTTTAAGCGTTTTACCTAAACGTTCCTGGAGGTTTTCAAACATGTATTAGGTTCCAATAAATCGTAATTGCTCGACATTATACTGATATGGCCCCGACTAATACAGTGTTCAAGTGCAGACAAAGTTTCTTTTTGGAAACTCTATGCAAGCAGCAACGCTTAAAATACAATAGCTTTACAAAGGAAATTAAATATTGGGCACACTTTGATGTTGATTATCAGCTTGTCTTTATTCGCCAGTCTGTTTTACGTGCTTGCCACTGGCCACGTTTTATCAAGGCTATTTCATAAAGAAGGGCCAAATCAAAAACTGACCATTGTTCTTAGCACGCTGGCTATTCTCTCGCATATGCTGCTATTGGTAAACTCAGTGTTTACCAGCGAAGGACAAGACTTAAGCACGGTAAACGTCGCGCTGTTGACCTGCTGGGTTATCGTTGTCAGCGTCACGGCGGTGTCGTTAAAGCTCCCCGCTACCTTGCTGTTGCCCGTGGTGTATGGTTTTGCCGCAATATTACTCACCTCAAGCTTATTTATTCCACATCATATTGTGATGCAAACCATCAATGTTGATTTGGGTCTGGTTGTACATATTTCCTTATCACTGCTGGCCTATTGTGTGCTCATTATCGCCACATTGTACGCTGTACAGTTTTTCTATATCGATAACCGCCTAAAACACAAAGACCTTGCCATTATGCACAGCCATTTGCCACCACTTATGCAAGTAGAAAGACAACTGTACCAATTGTTAACCATAGGTACTGCGCTGCTTACTTTAGCGCTGTTGTCTGGGTTTGTTTTCCTAGATGGTATGTTTGCCAAAGAGTTTATTCACAAAACGGTCCTCTCGTTAGCGGCTTGGGTGGTTTTTGCGGGGGTTACCTTTGGTCATCATCAATTTGGTTGGCGTGGTAAAGCAGTGGTATTCTCAATTATGGTTGCATCTGGCTTAGTAACACTGGCCTATTTTGGCAGTCGATTTATTCAAGAAGTCATCTTAGGCAAGTTTTAACTTGACTCTTTGCGCTGGCTAACGCTTAATACACGTTCGTAAGAAAGAAAGGGATCCACTGTTGGACGACATATCTACAAGCACCTTATTTATTATATTGGGCTTGCTTATCATGATCTCGGGCTATTTTTCTAGCTCTGAAACGGGGATCATGTCAATAAACCGTATTCGACTACGTCACCTCGAAAAAGAAAACCACCGTGCAGCTAAACGCGTTAGCAAGTTGCTACGACGCCCTGATAGGCTTATCGGCCTGATCCTTATCGGTAACAACCTAGTGAATATCGCTGCAGCGCAAGTTGCCACGATTATCGGCTTGCGTTTGTACGGTGATATGGGGATTGCAATTTCAACCTTTGTACTAACACTTGTGGTACTGATCTTTGCCGAAGTAACACCAAAAACGCTCGCTGCGTTATATCCTGAAAAAGTCGCTTTTCCAAGCTCGATTATTTTAAAAGGCTTATTAAAAGTACTGTTCCCGCTGGTAATCACAGTTAACTGGATCACCAACGGCATGCTCAAGCTATTCGGTATTTCTAATCAGCAAATTGAAGAGCATAGCCTCAGCAAAGAAGAACTCAAAACTGTGGTGAATGAATCCAGCGCGTTATTGCCAAGCAATCACCAAAACATGCTGACATCAATTCTCGACTTAGAGCAAGTCACCGTTGAAGACATTATGATCCCGCGCAACGAGATCAACGCTATCGATATCAACGATGATTGGAAAGACATTTCTCGACAACTGACCAATGCACAACATACCCGTGTATTGTTGTATCGTGATCAAATTGACGATGCCGTTGGCTTCATCCATGCCCGCGATGCGTTGCGACTACTGACCAAAGAGCAATTTGATAAGCCTTCTTTGCTCAGAGCGGTACGTGAGATTTACTATATTCCTGAAAATACCTCACTGAATACTCAGCTGCTAAAGTTTCAGCAAAGTAAAGAGCGTATTGGCTTAGTAGTTGATGAATATGGTGATATTCAAGGCCTTGTGACACTTGAAGATATTCTTGAAGAAGTGGTTGGAGACTTTACCACCACGCAAACCCCAGCTGCCAGCGATGAAGTTGACGTACAAAGCGATGGCTCAGTGTTGGTAGATGGTGCAGCAAACATCCGTGATATCAACAAAGAGATGAACTGGGAGTTACCAACGGAAGGCCCGAAGACGCTCAGTGGCTTAATTGTTGAACATCTAGAGGATATCCCCGATGCACCTTTGAGCTTAATTATTTCTGGCTATCCAATGGAAGTGGTTGAGCTTAAAGAGAATATGGTGAAGCTTGTCAAAGTAATGCCTGGAAAGCAAAAACACGCCTAACGAGTATGTCCGTGGTACTGCCACGGGCAAACTGCTTACCAAACTTGCTACTTATCTTTTTCCTACCCACAGATAATATTGCCTTTTAAGAAATAACCTATTTATATTAATTGCCATAAAAAAGAAATAATTAAGTCACATTAGAGTCACTAATCTATGGTTGACTGTCCCCTTTTTAAGATTAATCAAAATTTAAAAGGGTCACTCATGAACATGCGCTCGCTACAACATTCTCTAAAATATTCATTACTTTCGTTATCGATTATTTCAGCCCTCGTTGGTTGTTCACTCAGTGGTGATGACGGCCAGCCTGGTGCACAAGGCACAGCAGGCGCTCAAGGTGAACAAGGAGTAGCGGGTGATAAAGGTGAAGATGGTCAGGATGGACTTAATGGTGAAAATGGACAAGATGGAAAAGACGCCAACCGCTTATTAGATATTCAATTAGTGGGTCGCGCTGTACTTAACCCACAAAGCCCAGAAGGTGCCGCCGAGATTGTTGCCTATCAAACCTCGAAAAAATGGATCTATGCAATAAACAGCTCTGGTGATAGCGCGGTGGTAGAAATTCTACCCGCTACCTCATTTGATACCGTAGCGCTTGCCAAAAATAACGAAAGTGTGGTGACAACCACAAACTTAAGTAGCGCCATGACCATTTTGTTAAATGAACATACACCAGGCGATGCCAATAGTATTGCTATCGACAACAACAACCAGCTGCTCGCAGTCGCGATGGCTTCAAAAACCACAGGTATTGCGGGTCATATCGCATTTTACGACATCTCTGGAGATGGCCCTGTATTTTTGAAAAACGTCCAAGCTGGTGCCCTACCCGACATGGTCACTTTCAGCCCTGATGGAACTAAAGTGGTGGTTGCCAACGAAGGTGAGCCCACTGGTGATTACAGCATTGACCCTGAAGGCAGTATCAGTATTATCGATGTCACTAACGGCGCAGTTGCAGATACTGCGACGCACATTGACTTCACGGCCTTCAACGACAAACAAGCAGAACTTGAAGCGCAAGGCATGGTATTTGCCAACCCAACAGGTCGCACGATTAATGGCAAACTCATTAATACCACTGTTGCAATGGATTTAGAGCCTGAATATGTCACCATCACTAAAGACAATCGCTATGCGTATGTTTCAATACAAGAAAACAATGGCATGGCGGTGGTTGATCTAAACGACAATAGCGTGAAGTTACTGGGCCTGGGCTTTAAAGACTGGTCAAACTTGACCATGGATGCATCTGACAAAGACGGTAAAATCAACTTCCGCGCATACCCTGGGTTGTATGGTATGTACCAACCAGACACCATTTCCAACTTTACATGGAAAGGCGCGAACTTTATTGTCAGCGCCAACGAAGGTGATGGTCGCGAGTACTTTTTTGACGTAAACAATGAAGCTGACTGTGCAGCCAAGGGTGGCCTAGATTACGACGAAGACGATGGCTGTTTAGCCTATATTGATGAGAGCCGAGCGAAAGACTTAACGCTTGCAAGTAACTTTTCATATCTGAACAATGACAATGACGACATTGGCCGATTAAAAGTCACCACGGTTAAGGGCGATGTTGACAATGATGGCCAGTACGAACAGCTTTACACCTATGGTGCACGCTCATTTACCATCTGGGATAGTAATGGTTTGGTGGTATTTGATTCTGGCGATCAGATAGAGCGTATCACTGCGGCTATTCACGGCGACGCATTCAACAACGATGAAGATGCCAACGAGGGTGATACCCGCTCCGATGCCAAAGGTCCAGAGCCTGAAGCGCTGGCACTTGGTAACATTGGCGAACGCCTGTTCGCGTTTGTTGGGCTTGAGCGCATGGGTGGTGTGATGGTGTATGACATCACTAATCCGTATGACGTTAAGTTCACTGATTATTTCTACAATCGTGGGCTGGTCGAAGACGCTGACATTTCAGGCGATCTAGCGCCTGAGGGTATGACATTCGTCAGCGCAGAGCAAAGCGCGACAGGCAAACCGCTGTTGATTATCGGCAATGAAATTTCAGGTTCTATTGCTGTATGGCAGGTTGACCTAAAAGACTAACTCAATGTTTTGCTCACACAAACAGGGTTACTTTCCATGTTTGTGTGAGCGCCCACATCTTTCGCCATGTTACTGCGTTTAAAACCAATACAGCCAAGTTAGATATCGATCTTATGCTGCTATGAGTTAACTCCATCAATAGCGACTAAGACAAAACTTCTCTTTGCATAATCACCAGCAGTTTATTGTCTGGCACTGCATAATTACCCATAATTTTATCTGGTGCGATAACCTGCGCCAGTTTCCAACCTGCCTGTCCATGCTTGTTTAGTTCCGCATTGAGTTCAGAGGCTAGGGGCTTGTTAAAATCCAATGCGATACGTGCATCAAACGCTATCTCCACTACTTTAAATTCATACCGTATTTGTTCATCCAACTCGCTTAGGGAGTCGACCTCAACATCAAATGTAGCAGCCAACGCTTTACTTGAGCGCATTGAAGCTACACCTTCATTTTCAATGCGCTGTATTGTTCTAAGGTTTAATCCAGTTTGTTCAGCCAATTGCTCTTGAGACCAAGATTTACTGCGCCGAAATCGGACAACTTGCTTTGCATTTATTTTCATACCTTTTCACAACTCGTTCTTTGCTTCCACTGTATAGAGTTCGTTACAGCTGAGCGCCAAAATTTAGCCGACATTTTTACGACACTTTTTCCAAATACAGATAGAACAGCATACGGGGATATGAACCCAGCAAGATTTTTTATTCAAAATTAGAGAATAAAAACCCACAAATCCCTTGCTATATCTAGCACATTAAAAATGCAAAATACCCAACAATATTCAATGAAAAACACAAATATGTAAGCATCCACTTACTTAGAGCTAAAACTTAAAATATTCAGCCCGATTTATGGGACGAAATGGTAAATTAATCGTAAACAATAATCCACATCTATGAATATTGTATTCATTCCAATCCATGTTCCCATATATAAAACTGTAATAAGGTAGCGCCAGTGACAACAACTAAAGAGTAAAAAACCGTGCAAAAAATCAATAAAATAACTCTCAGCCTTTTAGGCATATGCTCTTTTTTATCAACTTCTTGTGTACAAGCAAATACAGATAAAAATGGTGAAGAAAAAGTCGAACGGATCTCCGTAACAGGTAGTCGTTTGTTAAGTATTGAAGCCACCTCACCTTCTCCAGTGACCGTGATTGGAGAGGACATAATTACTGCCAGTGGTGCAACAGATATTGCAGAACTGCTGAACAAACTTCCTTCCATGGCACCCGGCCTAAGCTCAGGTACCAGTAACTATAACGGCAGTGCTGGTGTCAGCACGCAGGACTTACGTGGCCAAGGCGCTAAGAGAACATTGACACTGGTCAATGGCCGTCGCCATGTTGGCTCCATTCCGGGTGAAAGTACGGTAGATATAAGCTCTATCCCAACTGGGCTTATCAAACGTATTGAAGTACTCACAGGTGGTGCTTCATCGGTATATGGTGCCGATGCGGTAGCAGGTGTAATAAACATCATCACTAAAACGGATTATGTTGGCTCAAAATTAGATTTGTCAGCGGGTATATCTTCTCGCTCAGATGGTGAAAAACACGGCTTTAACTTTCTTCACGGTCTAAATTTTAACGACAACAAAGGTAACGCTACATTCTACTTTTCTTATAACAAGGAAGCAGAAATAGACGCCAAAGACCGACCATATACCAACGCAAACTGGCAATATTTACCTAATCCAGAACACGTTGACTTAAAACTAAGACTGCTCGCGGAAGGTAAAACCTCTGAAGAAGTGACCGAGATCACTAAACATGATGATATCCCAAACAACATCATGGCTCGACGTTATTCAATTTCTGCCAGCCCCACCACTGTGGTATTTATCGGTGGTGTCGCATACACCTTCAACAATGATGGCTCTATGCGCCCAGTAAAGTTGGGTAACAGCGGTGAACTGTATCGCCCAGAAAATGGCTTAACTGGTATTCAAACCGATGAAGGCGGTGAGCAGCTAGGCGCATATGAGTTCCAACGCCTACGCGTACCAGTTGAAAAAGCCCTATTTAATAACACCATTAATTATGAATTTGATTCAGGCCACCATTTCTCTTTGGACACCAAGTATGTAAAAACTGAGTCAGAGTCTCGTATGTTTCCGCACTCATTGTATGGCAGTGTACCGCTTACCAGAGATAACGCCTTTATTCGCTCAGATCTGGGCGCGTTGATGGATCAGAACGAAATGTACTATCTGCCCATTGCCCGTCACTTTGGTGAAATGGGCCAACAAGGCAGTGATTACAGCCGAGACTTGTTCCAGATTGTCGCGGCGGTTCAAGGCGAGTTCTCTAACAACTGGCTGTGGGAGTTTTATGCGCAATACGGTAAGGCTAGCGCAGATAACACCACCATCAATAGCTATTATGAAGACCGGTGGCTTGCGAGCCTCGACTCAGTAAGAGACGAAAATGGCAATGCCGTTTGTCGTGCAAGCATTGATAGTACAGCCGCCCCTATTCCGGGCAACGATTACAGTAATTGTGTTCCCCATGATGTGTTCACCCCTATGACGGATGAATTACTCAACTATATTGACCTTGAGCACACCTCTTCGCAATCGCAAACTCAAAAGGTGCTGCACTTCAACACCAGCGGTGACCTTTTTGAAGGATGGGCAGGTCCAATCGCAGTTTCTTTAGGTGCTGAATATCGTAAGGAAAGTAGCGAAACAGAACCGTCAGAAGCGCTTCAAGAAGGCTACGGCGCAGGCTACGCTGTATCACGTCCTGTGGTGGGAGAATACGATGTTAAAGATGTTTTTGTTGAAGCAAACATCCCGTTACTCAAAGATGTGTTTATGGCCTCCAAGCTTGATATGAGCTTATCCGCCCGTTCAGCGCATTATAGTGAAGCAGGTCAAAACACTAGCTGGAATGTCGGCGCAACTTGGCAGCCTATCGATGATTTAACGATACGTGTATCTCGCTCTCGCTCGGCCCGTGCGCCAAATATTAGTGAGCAATTTACCTCTGACGGTGAAGGGTTTGCATGGCTATATCAACCATGTAGTCAAAACCGCATTCAAACTGCCGAACCGCATGTGGTTGAGAATTGTAAAAAGCTGGGTGTGAATGTCTTTAAAAATGAAGATGGTATCACCACCAGTGATATTCGTTGGTATCAACCAGGCATATTGCTCACCTCTGGTAACAAAGAGTTAGATGTAGAAACTGCCAATACCCTAACAGCAGGTTTGGTGATCACCCCGCAAAGCATCGAAAACCTTGAAGTGACATTTGATTACTGGGATATTAGGCTTTCTGGGCTAATTAGCAGTTTTAATGTAGCTACTGTTGTAGATGCCTGTGTTGAGCAAAGCTCACTGGATAATCAATTCTGTGCCCTGTTAACGCGTCAGCCAGATGGCATCATCACCCACGTCAACCTAAAAACCCTGAACTTAAACGAACGTCGTACCAGTGGCTTAGACATAATCGCAAACTATAAGTTTGATGCTTTAGGTGGCACATTTGGCATTAACTCCATAGTGCAAAAGCTCATTAGGCGTGATATTCAAACTGACCCGACACTCGAGTTAGAACCGACAGTTGGCCTGTTTGCTCATCCGCGTTGGAAAGGGACAATTAACCTTAGCTATGAAAATGACGACTTCCGCATTGGTGCATCAACTCGCTATGTGGGCAGTCAGCGCAGCAAAGATACCTATACAGCATCTATCGTTACACCTCATGAAACACCCACTATGATGTATACCGATTTAACGGCATCCTACAACATCAATGAGCAGCTACGTATCAATGTAGGTGCCAATAACGTGTTTGATAAAGAAACACCACAAATGCCTGAGGCTGATATTGGCGGTGCTAGCTACTACACTGGCACTAGCGGTGGGTTATTCGACACCTTTGGCAGAACTTACTTCGCCAGTATTAACTGGGAGTTTTAAGATCTTAGATTAGTCCAATGTAAGCACAGAGGCTCCCCTTCTCTGTGCTTATTTCATGGTCTTTGACGCAGCAAAGGGCATAATATATTTAATTGAAATACGTGTTAATGATATAATGCCATGGCAAAACAATGGGCGTTAAAACAACCCCAATGATGCACGCAAACGCAACACCCATAGCATATTCATCCAAACCAGCATTCAAATACATGGGTAATGCGAACAACGCCAACCATAATATTTTCCACAATAACTCAAACATTAGAATTGGCAGCATTTTTAATGGATAAAAGGCACCCAGTAGTGACATCAACATAAACCCCATGAGCATTGCATTGATCACAGTGTAGGAGTCTGTGGATACTCCCATTTCAGATATGGCCTCAGGCGTATTTGAAAGCCCCAGACCCACGAAGATAAAAATATACATCGCTCTGAGTAAATAGAGCTTAACCTTTCCTATGTCTTCCATCACTCACTCCTTAATGTCTAAACAGTTTGTTATATGACTCAACCAGATACTTCGTATTACGAGTGCTTTGCGCATTTAACATCACTTTGCTTGGCCTGTTCAAAGTGAAGCACCACTAAGTTACGACGAGATTATGACCTTGAATTTACGGCAACCAATAAAATCGCTAACTTGCAACCTTGGCTCAGATCTTTATGACTTTTGGGCGAATGAAAAAGCCTAAAAACTTACCAAAGAGGCTTTTGTACATTGATTCGATTTCTTCTTGGTTAATGCTTCCTCCACGAATAAGCATTTCATGCATCTCACCAGGTTCTGCAACAAGAAAGCCCGTAGAAGTAAATCCATTTTTTTCATAAAACGCTTTACGTTTCACCCGTTGTTGATAGTTTTTTGCTCGCGTATCAATTTGTTCGATATTTAGGACGATTCTTTTTGTAGGATACATGCCAGACATAGTATTCATTACCTTGCTTCCATATCCTTTGGAGCGAAACTGCCCTGCGATAGCTAAGAATTGTACAAAAACAATGTCTTGGTAATGTGTGCAATAGATAAGACCAACCCATTTATCATTTTCATACAATACATTGAAGCCTTTGGGACCATTTCTCAATTTATAACGAAGCACAAAAGTCGGTATACGTTGTGCACCGGGAAATGCCTCTTTATATAAATCGATCACTTTTAAATAATTAGCATCGTTACTGTTAAACACTTGGAAGTTGATACTCATATGCTCGCCTCTTTAGGCTTTTTCAACAATTAGGTAAGCGTGTAAATCGGGATAATGCTCGTATTCAAGGTGCCTGCAAATACAACCCTCGCTAATTAATAAACTGAGAAATCCGTTAACCCCCAAAGTCGAATAGTAAACCTCAGGACCCATCGCGTTGTTGGTATGTTCATCTGGTGCAACTGTGCCACCGAAGGAGAAAATCAACACTCCACCTTGGTTAAGGCTGGCAAGCAACTTTTTCAAAACCTGCGCTTGGTGCTTAAGGGGGACGTGCCACATACTGTCCCAAGCCGTTATGAAGTCATATTGCTGTTCAATCACCCACTGACATATATCGCGGTGGTGAAAAACAACATCAGGGTGACGCGCTTTGGCTAAACTAAGCATTTTCTCAGAAACATCCACCCCCTCAGGCGAAAACCCTTCACTTTGTAAAAGGTCGATAAACCGCCCAGTACAGCCACAACCAACGTCCAGTGCCTTACCTTTGTTGTGGGCAAATACTAACGCACGCCTGTGCGCCTCAATACCATTGAGCCTGTTAAATTCTTCACTCTCCCATCGAAAAGTGATTTCATCGTATGCTTTACCGATATCTTGAGGGTTCATATCCAAAAACCTAACACCCTGTTAAGGGCCACTGTTATGTTGACTAAAATAGTTGGGAAGCAAAACAAGGTCATCAGCTACGTATCTCGCTTATTGTTTGCTAAACAGTGCTTCTCAATTACCGCTCAGTTGATAGTTCTGCTGCCTTTTTCAGCGCCCACCAGCCAATCACAACACTCGTTAATAAACGAATTGGAAAATACACCAGCGCGGGTAGTGAAAACACCCAAGTGACAAACCCATTTGGCATCACATAATAAGCGAGTTGCTTTACCCAATAAATAAACGCAACATGCTGCTTTATGAATGCATCCAAAGACATTAACACTTCATTACCACTGGATTGTACAACCACCCACAAGGCGTATAGCCCAAGCGCGCCATCAGCAAAACTTCCGACAACCGAAGACCAACCGATAAACAACAAAAACCAACGCATTATTTTGCTCCCTAACTTCTTGTAATACAGAATTTAAAGGCCTTAGATGCTTGCCTTATTTGTTGGCAATCCTGCCCTACTTGCTTGGTAGGCTTTTTAATACAACAATTGAGGACTTCCACTGTGCTGTAAAGAAGCTATTATCTCTGGCACCAATTACAAGAAACTCCACCTTAATGGGGCGATCATATTTCAGCACCTTAAATTCAGAGAATATCTTTCTATCGCCTGGCGATAGCCTGATGCGCTCAGTTATCGCTGCTTTAGAGTCAATATCTACCTTAGTAACACCTTCAAATTTAGTATAAGGAACAATCACCTCATTGCTTATCGCATCTTGAATTTTATAACTAATACTATTTACCCTAACAGAACCATAGTTCCCAGACTTTAATGACAAGCTCAGGTTTAACGCACTTCCCTCTTTTGTATTAACAAATTCAGCTTTGGGCTCTAACTCCATACTAATAACAAACGAGCCAACAAAAGCCTGAAATAGGAAATACCCTCCTACCCCTAAGATTGCTACTATTTCAACCAAGTTTTTAATTGCTTCGATTTCGTTTTTGTAGTCATTTAACTTCACGTTATAACCTTTAAAACTGATGTCCTGTGATTAGACAAAATATAGCGAAGGAAAATTTGAAAAAGCTTTTCCAGTAATGATCATATCGATACTTAAGCTCCTTCCAATATATTTTGACCATTTCGATTTCTTCGGTTTTCAATGGATACACCTGGTAGCACTTACAGTCACGGTAAGCACGCATACCTCGTTATTGTGTGCTTA
Organism: Pseudoalteromonas sp. MMG022; assembly: GCF_021654245.1. Taxonomy (NCBI): domain Bacteria; kingdom Pseudomonadati; phylum Pseudomonadota; class Gammaproteobacteria; order Alteromonadales; family Pseudoalteromonadaceae; genus Pseudoalteromonas; species Pseudoalteromonas sp. MMG022. Next base: position 18,644 of record NZ_JAKFZQ010000030.1, read on the forward strand.
CCAAACAACTCAGTCCAATGAACTGTGGCAGCGTTACTTTTGCAAAGAACTCAAATCTTCTGCCAGATCATCAAGCTCTCTAAGCAAGTGTTTACGCTGCTTGTCCGTTAAACTTTTATAAATTTTAACTAGAAACGTGCGGTCTAGCGCTTGATTATGCTCATTTCTTGCATTGAGTTGTTCAGATCTAAACTGCTCTGGGTTGTTCAATAGTGCCAGCAAGGTGTTAGTGAAATTTTCACCTCTATCAGGTTGTTCAAACACCGCTTTTAGTTGTTGATGATATTCCGTACGATATTGATGCCAAAGATCCGCTGTGCTTTGTTTTTTCCCGTACAAATCTTCCACTAACTGCTCTTGCTCATCGGTTAGCTTACCCAACCACTGATTTAAATTATCTTTATTTCCCTCGACCCAGCGCTTCTTACGCTGCTCTGCAGTTCGCTTTTCACGCTTTTTAGCATTCTTCGACTGGGATTCCGCCAGCTCTTCGAAAAGTTCATCCACTTGCTCTTGGTTAAGCATGTGTGCCATTTGCGCCAAATCTGGGGTTAGCTTATCTCTAATTCTATGCCAGTGAGACAACATTCTATTTTGGTGTGCTTCGATACTTTGTTCGGTTATATTGTCGGTTTGTATATCAGATTTTAAATCGTTCAGTTGCGCAACATATTTACCAAGCTCTTGCGACTTATGCCATTGCAGCCAATCAAGCAAACGTTCGTCAAAACGCGCTTCTTGTTCACTGTCCAACGAGATATAGTCATCTAAATACCAGTAAGTTAGCCAATCGGCGTTTCTGTACACGAATTTGGTGGAACAGCCTGCTAGCACCACCACAGTGAGCATTAATATTATTTTTTTCATTTTTTATCCCATTGTTCATGTTGTTCCCTAGTCTATACACGGAACCACAGAAAATGGATTAAAAAAGTGTCTGAAAGTATTACAAAATGTGTCACAACTTCGTTGGTGCATTCCACAGAGATAACTTTAGTGTTCAGACGCAGCTAACACTGGCGCAGTGCAACCAGCGCATCCTGTGCCTTGTGCGCTTGCACAAAAATATGGTCATGATAAAAACCCGCGATCACATTGGCGCTAATCTTTTCTTCAGTTAATCGTGTGGCAAATGCCGCTGTTAGTCCTACGGCATCGAGGCTCGAATGTACATTGAGCGTAATACATTTGAATACCGAGCTATAAGCCTGCTGATACTGATCTGCTCGCGCTTTGGGAATAACCAAAGTCATCCCTTCTGATTCCATGAACATAGCAATGGGGTTTAGCTGTGCAGCATCACCATACTTGCTTTGCTGCAAAGTGATAAATACAAACTCCTCAGCTAACAAGGTAGGTTGCATTGATTTAAGCAAGATTGCTAAGTTAGTTTCACCATTCATAATTACTCTCCTAAATACTGTTAACTACTCACCTTAAGGCCTATGATTGCAATAAATAACAACAGCATAAAAATGCCCTGCATGAGTGACACCGTGCTGCCCAGAAATACATGATTAAAAAAGATAAGGCTACAAACGCCCACACCAAGCCATACCATGTAGGCAATTGCAACTTCTATATCTTTGACTGATAGTGCGAATAAATAAAGGCTAATTGCCATTGAACCACATGCTAAAAACACAAACGGTGGTTTAGAAAATGATGCAGATTTTTCTAAAAAGATAAGCCAGCCAGCTTCAAACAAACCAGCCAGAACAAGATAAAACCAAGACATACTGCACTCCATCTATGGGGCCGTCCCCAAATGAGATAGAGCGGTGAGGTCGTCCTCACTTCATGGTTAGAGGTGCTAAGGCTAAAACGCTTTGTGTTTGCTGTCAATATTGCTTGGTATCTAAACCTCCACCATGTACCTCATCGAAAACCCCCATTTATGAGATAAACATATTGCATGGATATGATTATTTTCATATCCATATAATTTTTATGAGTTTTTTATAAATTTCTTCGTTTCCCTGTAGCGCAGAATATACCTAGGCTGAGCACTAAATTTTGCATAAAACCGTTCCAAGAAAAGGTAATTTAGGTGAAAAATGAGATTGAAAAATAATCAACTTCAAATTACGGTAGGTTAAACGCATTGAACATAAGGAGACCATTTACGCTGTAAAAATATTACCAAATAACAATAACTACCAGTAATAAGGAAATAACATGAAACTAACTTCAGCGATGATGCTGTTGGCGTTATCTGTCTCTACCAGCTACGCCACCACGCAGTCACATTCTCAGCTTCCTAGCGATGTTGCAAGTACAACAAATTCATTAAAAACTTATCGTATACTCGCCGACAGTGCGCAACACAGCTATCAACTGGCGCACGAATATCATGATGCCCTGATAGACAGACAAAACCGCTTTGTGACTCTATTGTTAGACGAACATGATGTCGATAAGCTGCGTGAACGTGGGCACTTAGTCGTGCAAGTAGAAAGCAAACAAGTGCTTAAAAATCAGCCTCATTTACAGCAAGCGCTACAACAAAAAACCACCAGCAAACTGACGCGTTCAACCAAATTGAGCAATCTAAATGAGTCAGCTGGGATCCCTGGGTTTGCGTGTTACCCCACTGTGGAAGAAACCTATCAACAGGCGCAAAATATTGCAAAACGTTACCCACAACTGGCCTCGTGGCGCTCAATTGGCCCATCTTGGCAAAAAGAACAAGGCTTAGGTGGCTATGATCTAAACGTGCTTGTGCTTGGTGATAACAGCAAAAAACGCAAAAAGCCTAAACCTATTTTGTTTATGCAAAGCGCATTACATGCCAGAGAATACACAACAGCGGCCACGACCCTAGCATTTGCTAATTATTTGGTAGACAACTATCAAAGTAACGCCGACGCACAATGGATACTACAAGAGCGTGACATCCATATTCTCTTTGTTGCCAACCCTGATGGCCGCAAACAAGCCGAAACGGGAGTGTCGTGGCGTAAGAATACCAATGAAAACTATTGCGCAGATACACCGCAAAGACGTGGTGTCGATTTGAACCGTAACTTTAGCTACGAATGGTTTGCGATTGATAATGGCTCCAGTGGTGAGCAATGTGACCAAACTTACCGTGGCCCAGTTGCCGCTTCAGAGCCTGAAGTTCAGGCTATTGAGCGTTATGTACGCAGTTTGTTTGAAGACCGTCGTGGCGACTTACCAACCGACCCAGCACCACTGGATACACCGGGTCTATTTTTGGATATTCACAGCGCGGGCGGTATGATTTTATATCCCTTTGATACAACCTATGAACCAGCTCCCAATGAGCCGCAGTTAAAGCAATTGGCTCAGCGCTTTGCAGCTTTCACGGGCTACCGTGCAATGCCCGCAGTAGACTTGTATCCAGCAGATGGTACGTCACTAGGGCTTGGTTACTCTGAATTGGGCGTCCCCAGTTTTGTATTTGAGCTAGGCCGAACCTTCTTTGAAAGCTGTCAAGACTATCAACAGGAAGTCTTGCCCAACAACTTACAAGCATTGCTTTATGCAGCCAAAGTAGCTGGCACCCCTTACATCACACCACAAGGGCCAGAAGTGCTAGATTTAAGGATCTCTGGCGCAGGCTCAATGGCTGTGCCGCAAGGGAGTGAACTAACCTTACAAGCAAAAATCAGCGATGAGTTTTTATTGGCACCTGATAATGGCCCAATCGAAGCAGGTCAAGCTATCAAAAAAGTACGCCTGAGAGTTGAGCGCAACGGTAAAAAGTTTGGCAAAAAAGTTAAGCTCAGCCCTGTTGATGGCGTATTTGATACGCCCGAGGAGTTCATCAGTCACACTTTAGATACTCGGTATTGGCCAAACGGCACTTACACCCTTATTGTGCAAGCACAGGATAGAAATGGTAATTGGGGCGTCAAAGCAACCCAACAGCTGACGCTTGATAATAACGCTCCAGCCCCTGTTTCAGCACCTGAGGCAAACTTTATAACAGAATGTGTATATGGCGGCTGCGCGCTAACCGCAACAAAAGAGCCAATTCAAGGGGACGCTCTGACCTACAAATGGTACATCAATGAGAGCGAAGTACCATTGCACGGACCTAGCGTACAGTTTTGGGGGCTCAAAGGTACACAAACAGCCAAACTAGAGGTCGAGAACAACTATGCTCAGCGCACCATTATTGAGAAAAGCTTCGAAATGGATGGCCCTGTTCTGCCCGTAACCAATGTAAGCTACGAGTGTGACAAACTACGTTGTCGCTTTGATGCTTCAAAAAGCTACGACCCCGATGGCTCGATTGAATTTTTCGTTTGGAGAATAAACGGCGAATACTTAAGCTCTAGAGAAGCCATACTTGAATATGAGTTTAGTCAAGCCGGCGAACAGAAAGTAGAAGTCGCAGCAATAGATAATGAGTACTACTTGAGCGTAAAAACGCTCCTTATTACCGTAAACGAATAAAATCGTTCCCCAGAATCAAGGGCCCTTGTGGCCCTTTTCTTTGCCATCTATTATGTCAATGAACATGCTCAGTAAATGTATTGCTATATCGGTTATGCTAACTCAATATCAAAAATCAAGGCCATTTCATAGGCTTGCTTGACGCTCATCACCGTTCTTCCGCTTTCAAAATTACTTATCGTGGCTTGATCTACCCCGATTAGTTCACCGAGCTTGGCTTGTGATAAGCCATTTTCCCTACGCAAATCGCGAAAACGCAGCCTTAGTTCTGTTGTGTATCTGTTAGCGGCCTGATGCCTGTTAATATTATTATCTCTCATACCCACTCTTATCACAGCCAAACCCTCCCCGTTAACTCGTTGGTTAATATGCTGAGTGATTTAAATTTGTTGGTTGAAATAACAATCACACTCTATGGCTTCTCTTGGAGAGGCGACATACTCGCTTGCATTTTTATTCGTAACTCACGCGCTAATACCTTGGCATCAAAATCAGGTGCAAACCGCCCTACCAAGGTGCCATCTGGCGCTATCACAGAAAACATCACACTGTGTGATACGCTATAGTTTTGCTCCTCAGATGAGACACGAAACCGTACCCCTAAACTACCAGTGAACCTCTCAAGTGCTAGCTTGTCTGCCGTTGCGCCCACAAACGATGTATCAAAATACGTTACAAACTGTGTTATGCGCTCTGTGCTATCTCTCATTGGATCAACGGACACAAAAACAAATGATATTGGCACAGGCCCAGTCCCCAAATACCGAAGCTGTTTTGCAAGTTCCGAGGCCTGCATTAAAGCCAATGGGCACACATCTACACACTGTAAAAAGCCAAACCACACAATAGTAAATCGACCAAGTAGTGATTGCCGGTTGTATTCTCCTGCTTGTGTTTGCAGACTGAAATTCACTATATGCTTGGGCTTTTCTAGCCACTCAATACCACTTACCGACTTAGCCTTGGGGGCAAAAAAAGACAACGCCACTCCAAGCAAGATAGCCACACAAATGACGCAAATTGTCAGCTTGAAGCGCCTACTAACGATGCAATGTATAACTGACATAAGTTAGATACACACTTAACAGAGCAGGTAAAGTCACCCCTAAAAAATCTATCGCAAGAAAAATGGGGCTACATAGACCGACGAGAACTTCCCAAATATGAAAAATGCCATGACCTAACAACCAAGCAGCGGGATAGAACCAAAGTGCTAACCGAAATCTCTCAAAGGTGCAACCAAGTACAAAGGCAACCCCAATGAGCAAGTAATTTATGCCTATGTCTCGCACAAGATGTTGATTAAATGGCCCTCTGTCAGGTACCCCTGGCACCAGCCAATACCAAGGCTCGGGAGCCAAGATCATAAATGTTCCGTTTGCCACAGCAAGTACACCTAACAGCAATGCGATTGTGACACTCATCCGTTGTGACATGTCAAACCTCCCCCCGCTAAACACGGCTGATGTTAGGGGTCAGGGTCATATCATTGAGCGTTATGCGGCTGCAACTTTTGCCATAACCCAGCGTATATTTGAGTGTGGGATAAACCCGCATCGAACTAATAGCAAGTGCGAGCGAGACAACCCCCTTTTGCCCCCAAATCGCTTGGATCTTTGCTCTTAATTCATCCGCATAGAGGTTATGAGCCAACACACTATCTGTAAATTCAACAATCAATGCTAACTCTTGAGGTAACAGTTTTGTATCATTGGCGATAACCGCTTGAATATGCTCAGCACTCACACCCGCTTCTAAGGCCATATTAACAACCAATTGTGTACACGGGCCGCAATCCTCCCAAAGGATGGCTCTAAGCCTGGCTGCAAAGACAGCGTCTGCCGGCAAATTACCTGAGTAAGCGGCCATCGTCTGAAACCCCATAAACCTTGTAAAAGCCGATAAGTCATTGGTTAAAATGTCTTGCATATAACTCACGTCGTAATCGTAACGTTCAGCGTGAGCACGCAAGGTCTTATTCAATATAAAGTTGATCATTGTCATCTCCTTGAGCAGTTATTGGTATCGTTGTTTCTACACGCTATCGCACCGTCTGTTGATGTGATGGCGAGTTTAGCGGTTTACTGTTGGTTGTTTTGTGTCTAAGCACTGGCTTGATCAGCAATAAAAAGCTCAAGGCAAACAACAATACACAGCCGCTTAGCATGATAGAAAAGTGTGCTTTGCTAAGTAACACAGACCCCAGCATAGGTCCGGTTGCCAACGCACCGTATGACACCAATGCAGCTATACTTGCCAGCTTCACATGGTTGTTATGTTGCGTAATCAACGAGAGAAAGTAGGAATGAACCGCAGGCCAAGCAAAAAATAGCAACGACATGGCGACAACATAGGCCAGCAGCTGATGTGAAAAGCACAGTAAAACAGCACTACCTATTGATAGCGCAACCCCGATCATTAACCAGTAGCAACGCCCCACTCGGTGAATACCAATGATCGGCAACATGGCCCCTGCCAGCCCCAACAACCCCGTCAGCGCGATGGAAGTATGGATCGTGTGTTCATCGAACCCCGCTTTAAGGCCGATTTGACCCACGTAGCTCCAAATAGCACTCGCAGCAATTAAATAAGTGCTCATAGCAAACAATAGTCGATATGCCTGCGAGCTTGATTGTGACTTTTTACCCTGATGTGATTCATGGGTACTTGCGGGCACGCGCTGAGCGTTAAAGTTAGGTAGCAACAAAGTACACATCAAACCAAGTGCACACAGTGCTGCCATCACGTAGAACACCGCCAGCTCACCTCCCCAAGCCTTTAACATAGGAAGTACATAGATCACCAAGGAGCCAATACCAAACTGCATCAACAACAGTAAACCAAAAGCACGATCGCCATTGTGCAGCTTAGCTAAGATGGTAAACGCAATACCAACGCCCATCCCGCCAAGCACGCCACCAATAAACCGCAAGCTATGTATCAGCGAGTTATCATTAAGCCAAACCGTACCAATATCTACCGCGCACAATAACGCCAACACCACAAAGAGCATGCTTCGCCATGGCAAACGGTCGATTAGCAGCGTCACGCCCATTAAGCCCAATAAAGCGCCATATCCATTTAGCGCCACAACCTGCCCTGCCTGCGATTCGCTCAACCCCATACCACTTACCAACGCATCCACAACAGAGGGTAAAAAGTTAAGATAAGCCAGACCCACCATGGCAACAAAAGCCATAAATAGATAACCTAACATGCTATCGGCCGATACTTTACCGAGTCGAATGTGTTTTAACATGATGTACTCACAAATTGATTTATTGTTCATGAGCTAGATTCTATGCTGCTGAAAAAAAGAGAAAAATGGGGGTTCTCACCAAACAATCATGAATAGTATTCACGAATTCTTACTGCTATATTCAACATTGATACTGGGTAACTGAGATACAAGGAATGGATAAACTTAGAGCGTTGGAAATGTTTTTAGCCACCTGTGACAGTGGCAGCTTTGCCTATGCTGCAAAGGCCTGTAAGACCGACCCATCCACAGTCAGTAAGGCGATTTCTCGCTTAGAGGCACAGTTAAATCTAACTCTGTTTCAGCGCTCAACAAGACAACTGCGCATCACTGACAGTGGCCTGCACTATGCAAACACCGTACGCAAACTTGTCCAAGAGCTGTCAGATGTTGAAAAGGAGTTGCGCCATAGCAACGATGCGCCAAGCGGCACATTACGGATCAGCTCAGCCGCTTGTTACGGACATCTGTATCTAAGCCAGATTTTACCTGCTTTTTGTAAACGCTACCCGGATATCAAATTGGAATTAGAAATTAATGACCTACATGTTGATATTATCGACAACAATATCGACATAGCGATAAGAACGGGGTTTGTAAAAGACAGTCGCCTGATTGCCCGCAAACTAAGCCCTATGGACTTTCTTACCTGTTCATCTCCTTTATATTTAAAAGAGCACGGTACGCCAAGAACATACCAAGACTTCGAACATCATAGGTGGATTGGCTTTCGCATCAAGGAGACACACCAACTACAACCTATTTACCTACCCAATGAGCACGGCGAGTTTGAGTTATGCGAGCTCAACCGAACCCACATAACCGATGATGGTGAGTCCATGGCAAATATGTGCGTAAGCGCTATGGGCATTGCGCAACTACCGCACTTTTTAGCCAAACAACATCTTGAAAATGGCGCTTTGCTGTCTTTGTATCCTCATATTCGGCCACCACAAATCGACAGTGGTGTATTTGCAATTTACCCAAAACGCGAATATTTGCCTGCTAAGGTCAGAGTATTTCTAGATTTTTTGATAACAACGCTTGAGCAACAAGGAGAAAGCACACAGCAAACATGGGCGCAGCACTATGAGAACATAGTTAAGTTTTAACGTTACAAGCTTGGTTTGCCTTTGCACCACTGATGACTAATTGCTTATGCGCGGTGATAGCGCAGAGCACCATCAACAGAGCCCATATATTCAAGCTCAGCGTGTAATCAAACACTGTGAATGAGACGCTATATCAGCAATAGGAAATACCCACAGCAACACAATGCATTTCACACCTGCAAATCGGGCGGATTGTATTAAAACTTACAAAAAACGTACTCGGCCTTTTCAATTCATCATCATCGATGAGGCCCTCTAGTGACTGAATAACAAAGAATAATTAATCACTAAAAACTGGTCTGAACAGAATACTCCTCCATATTCCCTCCATTTTTAATTGCTACAAAAGCACTGTTTTTTATAATGGAAATAAGAAAATATGCGCACAAAATATCTAGCCTTAGTGCTACCACTCTTTTTAGCGGCCTGTTCGAGCGACGACAACGCTCTAAAAGTTACTGTAGATGACCAAATCACTACTGATGTTGAAAACGTTGCTTTAGTGGAAATTAAAAATCCCGAACAAGGGCTTTTCCAACCAGGTCAACCTATCAGCCTAGATTTCACAATTAATACGACATTGCTTGAAACTGAGCACGTTGGTGTGACCTTTATGGCTATTCCAAAAGACAAAGTAGAGCAGCTAAAAACGCACGACAATCCAGAAGGTTATAACTTAGGTGTGCATTACATCGCGCAGCTAACGCCCGGAGAGCAAAGCTTTACTGCCCAGCTGATGCTACCAAACCAAGAAATGCCAAGCGGTGAATACCTGGTAGCAGGCTATGTTGATAGTGCACGCAGCATCGAAAATGAACAAGATCTAGAAGACAATGCCTCACGCGGACACGAAAGCGGTGACTTCACCACCTACGCACAAGTTACGGTAGACTCGTCTAAGTATCACGATTTTGTGATGGACAAGCTGGTTGTAGGTGATGGCTATGCTCTTTTCCCTTACATTGGTTTGCGTGAAACCACATCTGATAATGCGCCAGAACATAAAGAAGCGGACTTAATCGGCCACTTTGATGCCAGTAAGTTTGGCTCAGGTGTAAACAGCGCAAATGTATCAGCGACCATTACCATCAACGGCGAAACCTTGCCTGTTCACTTTTGGCAAGAAGGTCTAAATCACTATGATGATAAGATGCATATTGAGTTTAAAGATCACGAGCAAAGCCATTATTTCCCGTATGACATTGCCATCAATGGTGTGTTACTTGGTAAGTTACAACAAGCATATGATGAAAACGCTGATAGCAATAGCTTTGAGCTAACCATGACGCTTGAAGACACCTCTGAGTATGATGAAAGCAACACAGCTAACAATACGCTGACTATTGAGGTGCCATACTCGCTGTATAAAAATGAAGTGCCTGACGATCATCCTATGGCTGATGAACTCAACCAAGTAGCAGCTCAGTCCAATGCAATGCCTTATCCGTATGCTGCAAGAGCCATCAACGATAACGTCGATACATCTGCGGTTGTTATAAAAGGGCAAGACTCGCTATTTATCATGGACATGTTTGTTAATGTGTATGGCGATAAGTCAAAAGTCGCTGTAGTTCCTTTATTTATGTCGTCTTTAGCCTATGCCAATGTCAACGGTGGTCGAGCTTCAGCAGCCGCCAGCGGTGCTTTTTCGTTATACATGTTTAATCAAAGTAAGAGCCTGTTTAGCGTAGGAGCTTATGGTAATGCAGATGGTGGCGCTGGCACTATCAAGTATGGTGTGAATGTGAGCTTGATAGGTAACTCTCTTATTGATGAGTCGCACACACTCGAAGCGCTAAATAAAAGCTATGGCCTTGATTGGGAAGAAGAACAAAAGCTATTCTCCACGACCTTCACGATTGTGATTGTGCCAATTAGCGTTTCAGCAGGCGTAAAAGGCAGTGTTGGTATTAACACAGATCTTAAATATGAAGATCAACGCTTTAGTATTGGCGGCGACGTATTAACAGCAAGCCTTGAAGCATACGCAACGGCTGGGATTGACTTATTAATTGCCAGCGGTGGTATCGGCGTCGACTTCTTGATTATTTCCGATACGCTCTCGGCAGAAGCCTATGTAGATATCAGCAATGTTATCTCAAACTCAGAGTTTATCTATGGCATCGATGTTAGCAACAACATGAAAGCGATTGAGGGTGAGTTTTATCTATGGGTTAAATACCCAGGCTACGAATTCTGTTGTTCATTCCCAACCAGAGAAGCCACTAAAACGCTTTACAACACAGGCGCTTTATACGATAAAACTTGGCAGTTAGTTAACTACCAAGACACTCTGAACTTCGCTAATTAAGGAGTAACATGTCGCGTTTAACCTTATTTATGGTTAGCGCCCTGACACTGCCATTTGGCAGTGTCAGTGCTAGCGCCAACGATAACTGTACCAGCTGGGGTAACTTTACAACCTCAGCAAGTACACAAATGACTACATTAAACAGCCCTAGTAACAACCGCTTAAGCATCTCAGGCGCATTGGTTTACAGACCTCTACTGCGCACAGAGAAAGCGTATTGGTTAGGTCTGCAACTTCACAAAGCAACATTAAGCGTTGATAGTAACACAGCAAAATCGCCGTTCTATCAGGTGCCATTCGCCGTCAAAATTGGCGCTCAGTCGGGCCAAATATTGGCATACCATTTTGCTGCCAAGCTCAAAAGTGAAGATGAGCAAAAGCTCATCGCTTTATATCAAGCAATGCATATCGAGCACCTCAAACACCTAGATTTAACTGTTCCAGTTACGGTTGAAGAAAATGACAATATGGGGCGCTACAAGGTACGCTATGAACGCGTTGATAACACGTCACTCATACGTCAAAAGTTGGTTTACCTGCAAACCACTCAAGGTAGCAACCTGTTTAACTTCAAGCTACCCGAAGTGAAAGCCGACACTTTCAACATTCAGCAAAATGCCTGTTGGATCTCTTTGCTTGAGGGCGAAAACAAAACCTATGTGGAGAGTGAAAAGGGCGATATTCGCATCAACGTGCAACAACAAGTATCGTATAAAACGAGTCAACAGCCTGTGCCCTCAGAGGCCTTGCTATTAACACTGCCTCTAGATCCAAAGAAATGGCCAATGTTGCCAAGCAGTGTGGTATACCCTAAACCTGCACCAAATCCACTGCAAGATGTGCAAACGTTTATCAATACACTGACAGCCTTGGACTTAGCAAGTCTTGACGAAAAGACCCTAGAACAACTGCTGTATGACAATCAAGCCTACCTACTGTCATTGCAACAAGCCATTCGTGATGGCCTATTCAATGATAAAGCGCTAAGCCGCTTATTTTTAAAATTAGGTCAGAATGATTCAACTAACGCACACCAGTTGTTGGTTGACTTGTATCTTGATGGTGAAATAGCCCCAAAGCAGCGTTTTCGTAGCTTAATGGCGCTTAAATACATCCAAAACCCGCTTTCTGAGAAATTGGCTGAGCAAATTTTTTCGCAGCTCGACAGTACCGAGTTGAGTGATGAAGAACAGCTACTGTCTCGCAGCGCCATGATGGTCATGGGGGTCATTGCTCACAATCAAAGTGGCAGTGATTTTGCGCATAAAGTGACAGACACACTTGCAGACAAACTCATCACAACGCGCGATCAGCAAAAGCAGGCAACTTTATTGAATGCATTAGGAAATAGCCGCGATATGCGTCACCAAGATAATATCAATAAGTATATGAGTGACGACAACGCCGAACTACGTCGCCGTGCAGCTGAAGCGCTCGGCAAAATGCCTAACCCACAAAGCCTAAAAATGCTCGAAACCCACTTAGGTTCAGAGCAAAACAATAAGGCTAAAAGTGCGATTCTTGAGGCGATGGGTAACAACAAGCTCAGTCACCGACAGCTAGATACCCTAATGGCTTACACCCAAAAATCAGCGAGCAAATCATTACGCCTCAGTGCAATAAATGCTGTGGCAAAACAGCAAAGTGATGATGTGGATGTAAAGTCAAAGCTCAAACCTTTGCTTAAAAAAGAGCGGGACCAAGAAGTTCTTCGAGCCTTAATGCAAGCCATTCACGGCGGCAACTAAAAAAGGGACCTTGGGTCCCTTTTTCGTTGTTCGTCACCTTGATCTCAGTAACTTACATCAGTCGTCTAAAATCAACTCAACCACAGCTTTTCTTGAAACTAGTGTAATATCCATCAACACTTGGCTTGCATTGACATCAGTCAGGTTGCTTACATTACTTGGTACCTTACCAATAACGGTAAATTCTTCGCTGTCTAAATCATATGACCATAGTTGGAGTGCGTCGTTAATACCGTAAATGTGATTGTTTCTCACGACAAAGTTTTTATCACTGCCTTGATTTTGCAATGCTTCAAGGTGTCTATCCTCCAAGGCAGAAGACAACCAAAAGCGGTCCATTTTGTCTTTATATACAACTTGCCCATCATCGCTACTGTCTGCCCAAGTGGCTTGCGTGTCTAAAATAACTTGGATACTGGCCAAGTTCAGGTTGATCTGTACCAACTTGACGATTCCAGCAATCCTAACGTGAGCCAGTACCATATTGGTGTCACTGTGCCATTGAAACAAACGCTCTACAGGGTGATCTAATACAAAGCTAGTTACCTCACCTTCTAAATTAATTAAGGTAAGTGAGCGATTTAAATTCACCAGCAATCGATCCCCTTGCCTCGACCACACCATACCCGCCATCATTGAGTCCATTGCAAAGTTTGACAGCTGGCGGGTCTTGCGGCCCTCGGTTAACCAAACTTGTAGATCACCCGAACGCGCTGACTCATAGGCTATCAACTCTCCGCTGGGCTGGAAAGTTGCGCTATCATCCGCAACACTAGACCGATGCAGTACGCGATACACACCCTGCTTATTGCTTTGTTCCTGCGCGGCTGTACTGTTTGTAATGTCATCAAGTGTAGCGATTATCACATCACTGTCGAAATAACCCTTGATGGCCAACATTCTCTCCCCTTGTGGATGAACCACAGGTGCAGCGATAGGTTGATCAAGCGGCAAGCTAACCTCTGAAATTTTGCCTTGTTGTGTTACCGTAAACAGTCGTCTTCCTGTACTAAAGATCAGTTGATCTTCCTGCGGGGAAAAATTTGGATAAATCAGCGTATACTTTGCAATATTTTCTGGATACTCAATGCGGTGACTAGATAGTACCTCACCTTGCAGTGAGAGCATTTCAATATAGTATTGGCCATCATTATGAAACCCAGTCAACGAAATTTTATTGCTGTTGGTGGCAACATCATAGTCACTAATACTGCCACCGGGCATCTCGTACAGCGGCGCACTCTCATCTTGTGCCACGGAATAACGTATCAACTTCCAAGCATCAGTATGTTTTTGTAACAAGGCAATATCATTGTTATTTAACCAAATTGGCTTGCGGATCTCGGAGTTCTTACACTCCATCAATACCGTGGGTGACTGAGGGGCATTTAGCGCTTGAGTTAAATCTAAGCTGGCCAATTGATAACACATTTTTTGCGTGATGGGCTTGTCGCATTCGTCTTGTGTAATAAAAGCCAACTTACTGCCATCGGTAGAAAAGCTATGTGGACCATAGGCTCTAAGATTTTTGGTCAGTTGGAATTCTTCCTGCGTTTCGATATTTTTAGCCCAGATATGGTTAATACATAACTCATCTGAATAACGGCTAAAAACGATGAATTTACCATCAGGTGAATAAATACCGGTACTTTCTTTATAGTCAGTGGCGGTCAGAGCCCTTATCTGACTAACGGATATACGCACTGAGTTTGACGTTGAAAAGTAATGAAAACCGACCATGAACATGACACACAAAGTAATCACTAAACTTCCCCACTTTACGGGGGCTTTAGCTGACATCGCAACGGGCTGATGGTCCTCGGCGTCGTGCTGTGTAATGCTTGCTGTGGTAGCATGTTCTGTTGAAGAATCTGTGACACGCTTTGTCGCAGCTTTTTCTCTGCGAACTTCACATTCCAAGCTATACCCTTTTTTGGCATGTGTTTTTATCAACACCTGAGTTTTACCATCATCTCCGAGCGCCTTGCGCAGCTGCGCAATACTACGCTGTAAGGTATTTGGCGACACCACCGTCCCTGCCCACACGTTATCAAGCAATTCATCCTGACTTATCACATCCCCCTGTCGCTGCGCCAAATATGTTAGTACCGCAAGCGCTTTGGGTGCCAGTATTTGCGTGGTGTTATGTTGTGTGATCTGATTTCTCGATAAATCTATAAAAAAGTCACCAATCCAGTAGTGCTGCATTGCTTGTTACCTTAATTTTGATGAATATGCGCATTCAAAAAAGAGCTTGAATAAGATGAACACCTTATCGAACCCAGTTCATTAGTCAAACTAAATATACCTAACAGACTGATAAAACTACTTTTTATTTTATCATTAAGACGTCAGTTAAAAATCACCTTAACATCAAGTTATTTAGTCGCTGTTGCGTGATGCTTGGGTTATTCAACACCTAAGCACAAGGACTTCTGATATGTCTAGAGCCATTTTATTCGTTATTTTTCTACTGCAACCCATTTTGATGACAAACGCCAATGAGCAAAACCAATATGTAATGCCCAGAACACACATCATTGATCTCAAAGACAGCCGCATGGGCTATCAGTATGAACTACTGATCAAATTACCCGAAGGCTATAAAAAAAATAAACACTTAACCTATCCCGTGATCTACTACACCGATGCCGTGTGGCACATTGAAAGCCTCTCGGGCATTAGTGAATTTTTGATAACCGATGCCATTCTAGTCGGCATATCATGGCAAACAGATAACCACAATCCGTTATTACTGGATGAAGGAGAGTATGCCAGTCGGTATCGTGATTACACCATCAGAACATCAACAAATGCAGCCAATCAAGCTAAATATAAGCTTGGTCAGGCAGATAAGCACTTAGCGTTTATTCGCAATGATGTGATCAAATATGTCGAAGATCATTATCGAGGCGACCCCACTAAGCGCACCTACTTTGGCTATTCACTGGGCGGCTTGTTCGGTGCTTATGCCTTAATGGCACAACCGAACACATTTCAAAACTATATTCTGGGTAGCCCATCACTCAGAAACAACTTAGCCAAACTTGAAGATTCACATCAAAACATAAAAGCCAAGCAACTCGACACAAATATCAATGTATTTATCGCCCACGGTACGCTGGAACAAGACCGCACTAAGGTAATTAATGATTTTGTGGCGACGCTAAACAAAAAACACAGTGCAAACGTCAACGTCACCAACGTTAAGGTGACAGGGGATCATCAAAGTGCTTTTCCAGCAACTTTAGTGCAAAGCCTGACTTGGTTGGCTGGCCTAAAAAACACCACACACCAATAATTCTGCTAAGGACTTGTTATGAATATGTTTGTTAAACACCTATTGGCGATGTCAGTACTATCTACAATGAGTACAACGCTTTACGCCAACACCATAGATACAAAACCATGTGCTAAAACAACAACACCTGCGCCAGTGATATTGGACACACAAAAAACGCTGTCATTTTGGGACTTCCCAAACCTCGAAAAGGCCTACCTTGAAAGTACACCTAGCAAAAGAAAAGATGGTATAAAAGTGGGCCAGCTTGGCATTGATGGTGGTGATAAAGCACACATAATTACGCTGGCAAAAGAGATAGCAAATCAAAAGCACAGCGATATTGACAGTTTACTCATTGCCCACAAAGATAAATTAATATTTGAGTCTTATTACTTACGAGGCAGAGTTGACTTGCCTCACCCACAGGCATCAGCCACCAAATCTTATGTAAGTATGGCCCTCGGTCGCGCTATTGAGTTGGGTTATCTTTCTATGGCTGACTTAAACAAGCCCATCATTCATTTTTTGCAGCAACTCGACACCAGCAAGATGGTAAAAGGTGCTGACAAAATCACCTTACATAAAGCGCTAAATATGCGTTCAGGTATTCGCCTTACACGCGCGCAGCAAGACGAACTTGCCAAACAAAGCGAACAAATGAAAGGCCAAGCTCAAGTGCAAACCTATTTACAGCACAGCCCTACTATTTCAGCGCAATCACAGAGCTTTAACTATCAGAACCTCGACCCTAAATTAGTGATGCAAGTACTGGATGCAGTCGTGCCAGGTGGTGCAAAAGCTTTCATTAAAAAGGAGCTACTTGATAAACTAGGTATAAAAGCATACCACTGGGCGGATGACGTGAGTGGGTTGCCCATGGCGCCTTACCACTCACAGATGACCTCTCGTAACATGCTCAAATGGGGCCAACTGGTTAAAAACAAGGGAAAATGGCAGGGTGAGCAACTGATCTCAAAAGAATTTATGAGCAAGGCCACGCAAAATCATACCACACTGGGACAAGACGATATCTTCTTCACAGGAAAACACATTATAAACCCAGGTTATGGCTATTATTTTTGGCAAGCTGATATGCAGGTCGGAAATAAGCGCTATGCCACTACGTCTGCGCAAGGTGGTGGCGGTCAGTACATTATCCTTGTTGATGAACTAGACCTGATCATTGTTTTTACCGCGAGCACTCGTGAGGAACGTATTATGGAGTTAACCGCACAAAGGATCTTACCTGCATTTATCTAATTGGATGGGAGGTTGGATAGGCCAAATTTGCCCTATCCAACCTAAAACATATCAGTCAGTCGCAAGCGCGTTAGCTTATAGCTTGCTAATATCCACTTCAAGCTTTGCCAATTGCTCCGCTGTTTTCGCACTCACATTATTGCTCATACGTCCTCCTAGGTGCTGAGCAAAGAACTCTTCCATTGCGCGGATTGATGCGAGTTTGTTTTCACGCTTTAAAAAACCATGCCCCTCATCCTTGGCGAGATAATATTTCACTGGTGAACCCGCTTGGTATAACGCTCGTGCGATATTATCAGATTCAGCCTTAGTTACTCTTGGGTCGTTTGCGCCTTGTAGCAACATCAATGGTGCTTTAATGTCATCAACAAAGTTAATTGGAGAACGTGATGCCATATCTTGGCGGTCAGCCTCAATTAATGGGTCACCAACCGCTTTAAACCAATCACCTAGGTATGGACGAAATCGCTCTGGAAAAGATTCTACCAGCGTAATTAAGCTAGATGGGCCAACATAAGAGATCACTGCTTTATAAACATCAGGTGTAAAAGCCGCACCTGATAGGGCTGCATATCCGCCATAAGAAGCACCTAGGATGCCAACTCGGTTTTTATCCGCAATACCTTGTTCAACAAGATATTTCACGCCATCAGTTAAATCGTGCTGCATGTGGCCTGTGCCCCAATTGCGCTCTCCGAGCAAGGTAAAGCGCTTACCAAAACCGGTTGAACCACGGTAGTTTGCCTGCAACACCGCATAGCCACGATTCGCAAAATAGTGTGCGATTGGGTTGAAGTAATCGCTGTCATACGCCCAATGATCACGTGCCCAAGGCCCGCCATGTGGTAAAACAATGGTTGGTAGGTTTTGTGCATTCTGCTTTGGTAATGTGAGATACGCTTGGATTTTCTCCCCATCTCGGGCTGTGTAATAAATGGTCTTTTTAGGTGACAGTAGCTCTGGCGCTATTTTTGGTGCCTTATTCAATAAGTCTACCAGCTTTTGCGTGTGTGCTTCATAAACAAAACGTCTTCTCGGCTGTACCGAAGAAGTGATACTGATGTCCCAATGACCTTTTTCGTGATCAATTTTATTGATTAAAATGTCGACGTCTTCGTCGCTAAACTGTGACTCTATCACTGCCAGTTGCTGTTTAGCCTCGTCCTGTAGAGGGTAGTTACGAAGTCGGTCGCCATAGTAAGTCACCAAATATGGTGCCCCGTTATCATCGAGAATGACCTTCTCTAAATCAGACTCATTTTTTGGGTCTTGATGAATTGGCTGAATATCACCATTGCTTAAGTTCAGTGACAGTAACTGCTCTTTATCACGTCCTTCAATATTTGCACTCACCAACGCCGTATTTGTTTCTTTATTAAAATGATAAAAATCAATATCTTCACCCTGTAATGTGGTCAGAACCTCATGCCATTGGCCATTATTCTTGCGATACAAGGTGCGAGTATTGTCTTTATTTTTAACTAAGCCAAGTACCACCTCACCTTGCTCATTTATATACTCGTCAGCAAAAAACAGCGTATTAGTGTGAACTGACTTCAACTTAAGGGTATCTGCGTTAAGGTGATACACATCCAATCTGCCGATGTCACTGTGGTTTGCCTTAACCACTAATGTTTGTGGCTGCTCACTCAGTTGCTGGATGAACTCAAACTGTGCGTTAGGGTTGGTTGTCAGTTTTGTTATTTTCGGTGCTTTTTGTAGGTCATTAACATCAAACTTCAACGAGAAAAGCTGAGTATTTTCATCTCCTTGGTGATCCTTGAAAAAGAAAAGCTCCCCTTCTCTTGATGACCAAGCATAGCTATCTACTGGGTCTTTAAGCTGTGTGAGTGCAACCGCTTCAGAAGCCTTGCCACCCTTGGGAACAATAAACAGGTTATTTGCGCCATTTAGGGTTTTCAAAAACACCAAAAAGCGACCGTCTTTAGACAGTTTTACGCGACTAATTTGCGCTTTATCAAATAGATCTTCCATCTGGATCAATGCGCTTTGCTGCTCGACAGATGCAGTCTTGGCATTTGTTAGCACTGCGGCTCCCTGACATCCAGTTAAACATACGGCCACAGCCATAGCGGTACCAAGTAGGGTTCTTTTAAAAGTGGTCAATTGTGTTGTCATAGAATTACTCCTCCTTAAATTTGAAATCATCATTACACACAATTTTATTATTGTAAAACGATAATTTATTGTTTTTTTGCAATCATTACTTTGTGATTTATAATAATTAAGGCAAAATAACCGCTATAACATAGGAACAATAAGAGCAAATCAATAATGGATAAAATACAGAAAATCAGTGGCGTCATGCGCTGGACAGTGGTGCTTATTGCAGTTGTTGTGATCTCCTACTTGCTTTATCAACAGTGGGTTGCAAACACAATTGTGTACTTTGAGAATCATATGCTTCATGAGCTTTGGGAATCAGACCAAGCCAATAACAGCCTTGTCGCTTTGTTACTCGCCCCGATCCTCATGCTGATGATCCTAAGCGTCTACTGGATCTTGGCTTTGCTTGGGCAATTTCAACAAGGTGAGTTTTTCAGCCCTTTAGCGCTACGTTACTATGTGGCCTTTATTTGGACTAAGGTGGCAGGTTTACTATATAAAATGCTGTTGGGCTTTGTTGTCGCAAAATGGCACGATGCCCTATTTGATAGCAACCTGCTGATCATACAATTTGAATTTGGCTACCTAACCACATTAATTTTGATGGGTGTCGTTGCCTATTTACTCAAGGCGGCCAAAGCCATCGAAGATGAAAACAAAGAGTTTGTCTGATATGGAAATAGTCGTAAATCTAGACGTAGTCATGGCGATGCGTAAGGTCAGTTCAAAAGAGTTAGCCAAAGCCATTGGCATCACTGAAGCCAACCTGTCACTGCTCAAACGCGGTAAGGTAAAAGGCGTAAGATTCGAGACCTTGGCGCAAATTTGCCAGTATTTAGACTGCCAGCCTGGTGATATTCTCGCCTATAAAGCCGACGGATAGCCTAGCGAGTAAGATAGCATTACAGGTTTGCTGTGATAGTCATAGTAAACCTGTGAGCAAGCTGCGCTGGTGGTTTAGCGATTGGTTTTACCGCTTTTTTTAAGTGGGAATAGCTTAAACCAAAATGCCATTTCAAAAGCAGCCCCCAAAATGATAAATAGAAAAATACCTGTAGTGCTGCCATAACTGTATGCCGCAATTGCAGCAATGAGTAACAGCAAACTGATGAGAATGCGGTATAACGTGTTCATCAAGGCCCTCTATTGTCGTTCTTGATTTAAAAGTTCCTTTATTAGTACCAAACCTTTAGCCCGTTGACTAGTATTAGTTTTCAGCTTAGACCCACTTTAACTACAGTGGACGGGATCATTTGCGTGTCAGAATATTTGATTTTTCTGATGGCTCGATGGTATTGCTAATAGAGGTCACAATGAAGGGTTCTGTGTCATTACTGCTTAACCACAGAAATGACACAGTCCTTGATGAGATATCCAGATGTTCTAACTATTACCTTTTATCTTACTTTGTAAAGCGCTAGCTTCTTCTTGCACGCTTTGTGGGCCCGTGCTTATAACGTCATCAATCACTTTATTTGCTGAGTCATAGTC
The DNA here is from genome assembly GCF_021654245.1 of Pseudoalteromonas sp. MMG022. Taxonomy (NCBI): domain Bacteria; kingdom Pseudomonadati; phylum Pseudomonadota; class Gammaproteobacteria; order Alteromonadales; family Pseudoalteromonadaceae; genus Pseudoalteromonas; species Pseudoalteromonas sp. MMG022. The sequence goes on from NZ_JAKFZQ010000030.1 coordinate 39,660, forward strand.
TTCTATTTCAATGTAAGCTCTAGCTAAGTCAAGTTTCGCAGAATACCCTTCTTCTTCAAGGTCAACATCGGTTGCGTTATCACCTGCCAGCAAATCATCGAACTCAGATAGCCCTACATCCATATCAGGATCTGCATATGGCTCATCTTCTAACTCAAAGTCATCACTTTGCGCAAGCAATTCGTCTATATCAACAAATTGTTCATCTTCAAGATCACCTTGTTGTTCATCACCTTCAATATCTGAAATACTCTCTTCATCTTGCAAGAGTGATTCAAAATCGACGTCAACATCATCTAAATCAACTTTTTCAATGGGCTCAGGCTCTGCCAGCTCGTTTAGCAATGAATCAAAATCTGACTGGGTTAGATCAGACATAAATTCATCTTCTATTGCAGCTTCATCAAGCTCAATATCATCGACCGCCTGTTCCGAGCCAGCAGTGTCATCATCTGACTCTAGTTCAAACTCAGGTAGCGACTCTACATCATCCATGTCAAAATCATCTTCTGATACATCTGACTCTTTTGGTTCGTCGGTGATTGACGCTTGCTCGTCAAATTCGCTCAGCGACTCTATGTCCTGTTCGTCATCATCGCTATCTAGCTCATCCGTTACAACGTCTGATTCTTCTGGCTCATCGGCAATTGACTCCTGTGCGGCTTGCTCGTCAAACTCGCCAAGCGATTCTAAATCTAGTTCGTCATCATCGCTATCTAGCTCATCCGTTACAACGTCTGACTCTTCTGGCTCATCGGCAATTGACTCCTGTGCGGCTTGCTCGTCAAACTCGCCAAGCGATTCTAAATCTAGTTCGTCATCATCGCTATCTAGCTCATCCGTTACAACGTCTGATTCTTCTGGTTCATCGGTCATCGACTCCTGTGCGGCTTGCTCGTCAAACTCGCCCAGCGATTCTAAATCTAGTTCGTCATCGTCGCTATCTAGCTCATCCGTTACAACGCCTGACTCTTCTGGCTCATCGGCCATTGATTCTTGTGCAGCCTGCTCGTCAAACTCGCCCAGCGATTCTATATCTAGTTCGTCATCATCGCTATCTAGCTCATCCGTTACAACGTCTGACTCTTCTGGTTCATCGGTCATCGACTCCTGTGCGGCTTGCTCGTCAAACTCGCCCAGCGATTCTAAATCTAGTTCGTCATCGTCGCTATCTAGCTCATCGGTTACAACGTCTGACTCTTCTGGTTCATCGGTCATCGACTCCTGTGCGGCTTGCTCGTCAAACTC
>NZ_JAKFZQ010000031.1:0-38480 GCF_021654245.1 Pseudoalteromonas sp. MMG022
ACCAGCTTCAGAGAACGATGCACTGCTGTCATCACTGCCACTTGTTGAGTCTAAATCAACAACGGGTTCTGTGTTGGCAGTCGTAAAATTAAAAGTGGTGTCGTCACTGATACCAGCAAAGTCAGTGCCCGCGGTATCATCTACCGCGTTAGTATCAATGCGAATTGCGTAACTGCGATTTCCCGTTAAATTACTGGTTGGGTTAATATAAATTTTATCATTGGTAATGCCGATACGGCCTGCACCTGGGGTGGTAGTGGTGCCGTCACTTGTTGTTGCTACATCAAATGATTCAAACACGCTGTTATCGCTTACATTACGAATTGTAATGCTATTGCTTCCCAAAACGATATTTTCACTAAAGTCGACAACAATATTATCGCTCGCTGTCACACCAGTGGCATTGTCGTTAGGTGTTGAGTTTGCACCATCAAACGTAGGTGCTGTCGTATCTATTGTAAAACTAGTAACGCTCAAAGCTGAATTTGTATTCCCTGCCGAGTCAGTCACTGTAATGGTACAGTCACTATACGCACCATCGGCCAATGCCGTTGAATCATCGGTTTGAGTCAGGGTGATAGTTTGATTTCCTGTCGAACTGATCGTAGTCGAGCTTGATGTACCACAACTTCCACCCACAGCCAATGTGCCTGTTTCTGTAGTACTAAAGGTGTAGTTCGGTGTTGAGTCATTCGTTGGCGTCGTTACTGCGGTCACTTCTGCAACCGTAGGTGCAGATGTATCTACAGTAAAGCTTGATATGCTCAGCGCTGTATTTGTATTCCCCGCCGAGTCAGTCACTGTAATGGTACAGTCACTATACGTACCATCGGCCAATGCCGTTGAATTATCAGTTTGAGTCAGGGTGATAGTTTGATTACCTGTCGAGCTGATTGTGGTCGAGCTTGATGTGCCACAACTTCCACCCACAGCCAATGTGCCTGTTTCTGTAGTGCTAAACGTGTAGTTAGGTGTTGAGTCATTCGTTGGTGTCGTCACTGCGGTCACTTCCGCAACCGTCGGAGCCGTAGAATCTACCGTAAAACTGGATATCGTCAGTGCTGTATTCGCATTGCCCGCAGAATCTGTCACGGTAATGGTACAGTTGCTATATGTACCATCCGCTAATGCCGTTGAATTATCCGTTTGAGTCAAAGTAATTATTTGGTTGCCAGTTGAACTAATTGTAGTTGAACTTGATGTACCACAACTCCCACCTACAGCTAACGTGCCAGTCTCTGTCGTACTGAAAGCATAGTTTGGCGTACTGTCATTAGTTGGGGTTGTTACTGCAGTAACTTCTGCTACCGTTGGCGCGGTAGTGTCCACTGTAAAGCTGGATATTGCCAGCGCTGTATTCGCATTGCCCGCAGAATCTGTCACTGTAATGGTACAGTCGCTATACGTACCTTGAGCTAACGCTGTCGAGTTATCTGTTTGAGTCAAAGTGATGGTTTGGTTGCCTGTCGAACTAATAGTCGTAGAGCTTGATGTGCCACAACTCCCACCAACTGACAAGGTGCCAGTTTCTGTAGTGCTAAACGTATAATTTGGTGTTGTATCATTCGTTGGTGTCGTCACAGCGGTCACTTCTGCTACCGTTGGCGCTGTGGTATCTACCGTAAAACTGGTAATGCTTAAAGCACTGCTGGCGTTGCTTGAAGCATCTGTCACAGTGACCGTACAGTCGCTAAAGGTGCCATCGGCTAGAGCTGTGCTGTTATCTGTTTGAGTTAGAGTTATGGTTTGGTTGCCTGTGGTGCTGATTGTGGTCGAGCTAGATGTACCGCAGCTACCTCCCATCGACAAAGTGCCCGCCTCATCAGTCGTGAACGTATAATTGGGGGTGTTGTCGTTTGTTGGTGTAGTAACCGCTGTCACCTCACTAATTGTAGGCGGAGTGCTATCAGCCGCAGCGGAAAAGGTAATCGTATCTACTGCAAATCGGTTGTCGTAAACACTATTAAACGAGTCATAAAACTCTAATACCACCGTATCAACGTTTTGCCAGTCATTGCCTGAAAAATCAGTGTCTCGTGTAATCGTAAATACATCTGCAGCGTTTCCTTGAGGTACGGTAATCGTAGCGGTCACGGGCGTTTCAGAAGTTCCTCCATCATACCCTTTCAAGAGGATCTGATAATTATCATTTGCTATTTGTAAATTAGGGTAAATGGAAATTGAATCAAAACTAAAGTTATTGCTAGAATCACTGGTATAGAAAATATACCCACCAGGGTCACCTGAAGGCGAACCATTGATATAGTCGTCTGCTGCCGCTGCGGCGCCTCCATACACAGTCATCGTTGACGACGTATAGGAAGTCGCTGTACCCGCATCTAGCAAGTATGTGACGGAGCTATCTGTATGCGAAACGTTTGCAACTCCACTACCTGACTTCACTTTATAGTCTATGCTCGCACCAATAGCAGACAAACAGGATAAAGATAGCCCTAAAAAAAGAGTCCCCTTAATAACGGCTGTGATTCGATTCAACTTCATGTTCCACTCCAAATGACTGATTTGGTATATTCCACAGTACCCAGGATTCAAAAAGCGTTTTGATTTAAAGTTCGAATCGTTATTTGACTCTGAAATGCCACAAATCAAAATACTGTTAAAAACAGGTTTTACGATATGAGCCATAAAACCTGTTTATGCCTTTGTTAATTGCGTGATGGATAGATACCATCCAATACAATTTGCCAATTCACAACTTGTAATGGGTTGAGAATGCTAAAGCTCTCTGAAGCGCCTGTATCACTGACCACTACGCTGCCCCCAGCACTACCACCATCAACACTTAACCCTGCTAACTCAGTTAATGTAGGTGCTGGCGATAGGCCTTGCTGCTTGTAGTACATCGAGGTATTTGTATTGCCCGCTAAGTACGCAGTGGCGTCTGGGGTATTTGTGTTACCGTTATTTGTTGCTGCCTGAAGAGAGCCTGTAACGCCACCACCTGAAGGTATAAACGCAGCACTGTGTGTGTGTGCTGGCAATTGCGTTATCCCCAACGCAACGTTTTCTACACCAAAACGAAAGCCTAATCTATAGTCTCTCCCCCCAGGCATGACTCCCATACCAACTGGGCTACGCCCTCTTAAATCTGGAACGCCAAACGAGGTGCGAGCATCTCCACCATACAAATCTCCAAGTAAAGAAAACAGCGCTGTATTTTCAGCAACTGCCAGTAACTGCCCCATACAAATTGACCAATTGCGAATTGCAAAAGTGCCGCCAAAAGGTCGCATCGTACCGATATATGAATCTGCTGACATAATTAGTCCTCTTAAATTGATATATTACTTATCAGTGACAGGCGGACTGCTATAACGACTCTCGTGTGTCACATCAACTCTATTGTTTACAAAAACTTAGTTTACTTGCTAAAAAACCTGTGTGGTTTGTTTACTCAGGCTGCTGAGCCTCATCTTGTGGCTCAGCCATTGGGTTCACCGAAAATACTGGCGGCACAAATAACTCAGGTAAGGCAACTTGACGCACGCTGCCTGTCGATGTTTTACCTAAACACACAGTACCCACATCATTTACAGTTAAAGTCACCTGCGCATTCTCTGCTGAACTTGGAAAACGCCAGTACAATTCAGACGTTTTATAGCGGATCAGCACCATTTGCTCACACTTATCAAAATCATCTGGATGCTCACAAAACTTATCGTGGTATTCAGAGAGTTTTTGTTCACCCATAAACTGCACTAACACGCTTCCCATGCCCGGAATATCAATAATCCCTGACTCTGAGCGTTCAACACTTAATGAGCCTTTTCCCTCACTTTTACCGACAATCTCAGCTTTATCATTGCTCGGCAGCGCCCCATTGTTATAGGGGTAGACCGCGATGTCGTATCCGTATTGATTGGTAATATCTACGTTTATCTTCATTCGTTAACTCGCATCTGAAGTAAAATTCAAAGCACTGTTGTAACTAAAAACGATAATACCCACACACATCTATTTACCGTTTTTCCTTAACATTGCTCTCCCAAAGTAAGCTGGCAAACCTTGTCGATTTAGGCGACTTACCCTATCACCTACCCGACAACGTCATACCCGCTTCCAACCCAAACAAGGTTGCAAAACGATATCCGTCAAACAATCCCTGCTGCGTACCAATAACATCAAGGCGCACCGCACCATCAATGGTTTTAATGATTAGACCCCGATGTCTGTCTAGTTCAAGCACCGTTCCTGACTGTATACCGTTTAGCTGGCAGTCCACTTTGCTGGCTTGTAGCAGTTGAAACTGGTCTTGACCGACTGCAAAAATGGCACACCCAGAATCAACATTACCTGCACGTGCCATATCAACCACTTGCTTTGCGGTCTGTTTGTACCAATTAACTGCAAACAGTTTTTGCTCAACGGCTGGGGCTGTTTTTTCTGCTTGTTCGCCCTGCTTGCGCCAGTTAAGGGTTTGTTGCTCATCCAGCCGACACAAGGTATCAACCAATTGTGGCAGCGCTTGCGATACTTTTTGTTGTAAGCAGTTCATGGTATCGAACGGGTGAATTGGGACATCAATCTGGGTAGCTATATCGCCGCAGTCAATCGATTCACTCACTTGATGGAGCGTTATTTTGGTCGCTTCTTCACCGTTACGAAGCTGCCAATAAAGTGGGTATGGACCGCGATACTCAGGCAGCGGACTGGGGTGAATATTCATCAAGTAACCATTAAAGTACTGAATCAGTTTGCTGCGAAATTTATGTCTGAACATATAAACCAGACCTCGGTTTACCGCCAGTTCATCCAGTTTTGCGATTAAGGCCGCGTCATCACGCTTACTATAAGAAATTGCTGGTATGCCACTTTGCTGCAACCAATACTGTAATTGTGCTAAATCAGGTGAGGGTTCTGCATCCACCAGCACAACGCAAGCAAGTTTGCTGTAATGGTGTAGATATTGTATCGCTGGAATACTCTGACAACTGCCAGTAAATAGTGCGAATCTTTGCATCATGCCTCCAACACTTTTACCGGCACAAAGCCAGGTAGACCTGTGAGCTGATAATAAAACTGCACGGTGTCGCCACTGTTGGCCACAAAATGTGTGTGCTCAATATCTTTTGGTTTAAGGTCGATATACACGCTTGTGTCAGGTCGAGGGTGCGTTATCCCAGAGTCATATTGACCAATCCCTTCTTGAGCAAACGTTTCGATGTGAGCATATACCGCAAAAATACGTTTGCTCATATCTGCAACATCTGTGGGCAATACAATTTGATTTGCTGGTATCACTTTGATGCCATCTTGCAGCTCAAGTTCTTGCATCTCCAACAAGGTAGATTTATTAATCTTGAGTAGTTCACCCAGCTCAATTCGGTCTTGTTGGGCCTCACTAGACATATTCATTGAATGGCTATAGTCAACTTGCTTCCACTGCTGGTTAAACTCAGTTTCACCAATCACCATCATACCTCTGACCGAAACATGTTGCGGGATCATCCAACCATCAATATTAAGAAACTGCACTAAATGCTTAGCAATACTCAACTGCCCTTCTTTGGTAAAACCGTGCTGCATTGCCTCAAGCACCAGTAGGTCGATTCCTGTATCTGGAACAAACTCGGTTGCATCCGCTTCTACTATCTGCGAAATGTAGTCTTCTAATTGCAGGTCTTTTACGAGCTGCTGTAGGGTCAGCACAGCACCTGGTTGCACATCTACTAATATGACCTTGATCTGTTCGCTCGTATAGCTTTGGCTGTCTTTGTAATAACTCAATAGAGGCAGTAGTAACGGAGCAAAGGGGCCACAAGCGGGATATAGAATCGTTATAGAGGGGTTGTTCTGTAACTTGCCCGCGATCGCTCGGTCAATTCCCCGCGCGTAACCTTGAATTCGGTAAACATCTTTAATGGTGTGCTTGCAGTTTTGCACCGACATTATCAAGCCGGTGGCAGAAATGTACTGGCGGGTCAGCACCTCTTGGCTAAGTTCTGCCAAAGCCATAGACTGAACAGCCTGATCGTACATGGCTTCAAATGCTTTAGTTAACTGTTGGTGCTCTACTTTTGTGTCATTAAGTACCAGCGTGATCGCCTCTACAAAACTCTTTTGCAATAACTGTAGGCGCTGGCTCGTGGTTAATTTTGATTTTAATAAAGACTCGAGCTGAGTTCTTATAGAGTGTTTTAGCAGATCGTCTACTTGCGGATCTGCATAGCCCAATTTTGATTCATTAATTTCTTGTTTTTTTTCCATTTATCGCTGCCTAGCTTAAAGGGTCCTTGACTAAAGCGAGTCATTGCTAATGATTCAGTCAGTATTCATTACTACACCTTCAGTCTAGTCAACCACAAAAAAAACACTAAATATTTAGTAGCTGCAATTGCTTACTTTTTTGACTGTTCTCAAAATAGCTGTAGTTTTTGTACTCAATGCTCAACCAAGATTAGGCAACCCCGTGTAGTTACCCACCAAAAGATCACGACATTCAAAAAATCGCACCAATAGCATTGTGCCAACAACATTAATTTTAGGGAATTACAGCGCATTACACGCAAACAAGAGGAAAGGTTTGTACTAGCTGTTACTGAAATACTAAACTAGTGAGTGGCTAGCAAGGTTTCACATTACTTTGATTTTTATTGAAAAAGTGTATTCTGAAGTGGTTTGAAATAGTCTTACTTCAACTGATTGCGTTAAATACCGCTAAAAAATAGCAGTATTTAACTGTTCAGACAGGCGCTCTAAAGCTGCAATTCCCGCAACAGAATTACCAAACTTATCAAGCCCAGGGGACCAAACTGCAACGGTAAACTTCTCAGGCACAACCGCAATAATCGTACCCGACACTCCCGATTTACCCGGCATTCCCACTCGATAAGCAAAGTCTCCTGCGGCATCATAAAGGCCGCTGGTAAATAGCAGTGAGTTTAGCTGTTTAGTCTGCTTTGCACTAAGTAGCTGCTGCTGGCTTTGAGCACAATACCCTTGGTTGGAAAGGTAAGAAAAAGTACGAGCAAGTTCGACACAACTCACTTCAATCGCGCAGTAGTTGAAATAACACCAAAGCACTTCTTCAACTTCATTGGTAAAGTTACCAAACGACTTCATTAAATACGCCATCGCCGCATTTCTGAAGCGGTGTTCAAACTCCGATTGCGCCACCTTTTTGTTGATCACCACTTTATCATTACCTGACTGACGGCGATATTGCTCTAGCATGGTATAAATGGGTGCACCTAAACGAGAAAAAAGCGCATCGCAAGTAACAATTGCACCAGCATTTATAAAAGGGTTACGAGGAATACCGTTTTCAAACTCAAGCTGTGTTAGCGAGTTAAACGCGGTGCCTGATGGCTCCTTACCCACTCTTTGCCAAAGTTCATCCTCATAGCGCTGCAACGCCATCGTTAAAGTCATGACCTTGGATACCGATTGCACCGTAAAACGCGCATGATTGTCACCCACAGTAAAAGTTTGCCCATCATTGGTGTGCAGTGCCATGGCAAATTGACCGAGAGATTGCTCAGCCAGTGCTGGAATATAATCGGCCACTTTACCTGAGTGTAACAAGGGTTGCACATGCGAGAACACGGTATCTAAAACAGCTTGATAATCGGTCATTTAAACTACTTTATTATGGGTGAGACTGTTGCCCAGTCTAGCATAAAAAAAGGGCCTGTTAAGGCCCCCTTTGCTGATATCACGTCAGGCATTATTACCTAACGTAAATCCATCTCTTGAATTATTTCGTGTGCGATTTCCGGTGTGGTACTCACCGGCTTACTATGTAAATTTGCTTTTAGTTGCCCTTTTCTATGTTTTAGTGAGGCATCTAATTTTTTAGCAGCGTTCGCAATTGCTGGATACATTACGTCCCCTTCCCCCTTAACGGCAATGCGTACGCCTGAATACGTAGTCGATATTTCAGTATAAAACTTTTTGTTTTCATTACTTATAATGATATCTAGTGACAATAGCGATGGAAAATGAGTCGCTGTTTTGGCAAACTTTTCTTGAACGTGAGCTCTTACTGCATCTGTTACATCCACATGGTGGCCCGATAGATTTATCTTCATATATTTATCCTTTTCTTGTTTACCTCAATTACAGTATTGAGGCCATTTGCGAAAACCTCAAGGATAAAGAGTCAGATTATTTTCATAAATGTGAAACTACTGCGCAGGATCAAAAAAGTGACTCATTGAGAGCTGGCCTAAAAATATGGGTAAGTTTATGAATCAGAATTCTTATTTATTTTTACCCAGCCATTCACTACTTTAGTCAAGGGTCACATGCAAATTGTGAAGACCACTTTTGGCATATAAATAGCAATGCAGGTTCAACGCACTTAAACCATGTCTCGCTCTTTTGATGGTGTTATTGGTGGCACAAAATCACCTAGCCAATGACAAGTTGCACTGTCAGACTCCCCCATCCATGCAAAATAATACCATTACCAAAGCTCCTCTAAAGGCTATGCTGAATTAGCAGGATACGAGAGGTAGCCGCCATCACATTGATCATCTTAGCTTTTCTTTACAAAGTATTGCTTGTACAGCCGATATAAGTTGCATAGAGTGACAATTTTCCCCATATCAAGCACAAGGATGTAAGCATGAAATCTGCTGCTGTTGTTAAATTGTTATCTTGTTTCACCTTGCTAGTAACTTGCCAAAGCTTAGGGGCTCAACACAAGTTGTTAGCTGATGATGGCAAAGCCGAAGACCAGTTCGGCTATAGCGTTGCGTTAGATGGCACTACTGCGTTAGTTGGTGCCCTCAAAGCAAACACGAATAATCTCACAGACTCAGGCGTGGCCTATGTCTACACACTTAGTAAAACAGGTTGGCAACAGCACGCAAAACTCATCGCAACCCCCGCTTATGCGGGTGATACTTTTGGTGGCAATGTGGCACTTAAAAACCATACCGCCATGCTCGGGGCTAGTAGAAGAGACCATAAGGGTGAAGATGTCGGTGCGGTATTTGCGTTTGAGCAAAAGGGCAACTTGTGGTCACAAAAACAAATACTCACCGCCACAGATGCCAAGGCGGGCGACGCTTTTGGCCAAAGCATAGCCCTGAGTGAGCACTTTGTGGTTATCGGCGCGCCCCACAGTGATGCACCACACAAGGACTCGGGTTCTGCCTACGTCTTCATGCGCGACAAAAATGCATGGCGCTTTCATAGCAAACTTACAGCAAAAGACGGTGCCGCTGGCGACTTGTTTGGCATCAGTGTAGCAATCGACGGTGATACCATTTTAGTGGGCGCTGATTTAAATGACGAACGCGCCGAAAAAGCCGGTGCTGTTTATGCCTACGTATTCGACGGCAAACAATGGCAGCATCAAGCAAAATTGATGGCCAGCGATGGCGCAAACACCGATATTTTTGGTGTGAGAGTTGCTCTGTTTGGCGACACAGCGCTTATCTCCGCAAGACGCGACGATGTTGAGGGCATAGGCACCGATGCCGGTTCAGCCTATATTTTTGAGCGCATAAAAGGGCACTGGACTCAAACCCAAAAGTTAATCGCCCCCGATGGTAAAGCAGACGACAGATTTGCCCGTGGCGTAGCACTTAATCAAAACACTGCCCTCATCAGTGCCATGCATCACGATGCCAAAGGCGACAACGCCGGCGCACTGTATATCTTCAAAAAACAACACGGCCAATGGCGTTATTCATCTAAAATACTCGCCAGTGACGCCAAACCACAAGACAGATTCGGCTGGAACCTTGCGCTGTCAAACAACAAAGCCATCATCGCCACTCCCCACCGCGACGACAAAGGCAATGCCTCAGGCGCAGCGTATGTGCTTGATTTAGAGGATTAAACGTGGAGTGCTCGCTGGCCCAGTGTTATAGGGAAAGCTCACAAAATAAAAAAACATACTCTTAGTCTGCCTGAAAGATGGGAGTGTAAAGTTCATAAATTACCGCTATCCGTGTGATATCGCTTTTGTATTTATATTCAACTTACATTAACAAACTTTCCTTTACTTGAGAAGCTAATGAGATAGCAAATACAAGCCACTACCCTCAACTTTAAGAAGCCAGTATTTCTTGAATTGCAGACACCGCAATACCCTACATAAAGGCAGTTCTGGTTAATTACTGAGTAAATATAAAGGTTAATTTAAAGAGGTATAACTCTGTCAAATAGCCAATTCCATACGCACACAGTACAAAACAATAGATTTTGTAGAAAAAGAGTGTTTTTGTAGGAAACGGTATTTTTAAAATGCGCGCTAAGCGAGAGGGGATGGTGCCCAGAGGCGGAATCGAACCACCGACACGAGGATTTTCAATCCTCTGCTCTACCGACTGAGCTATCTGGGCATAAACACTATGTCAAGTGACTCTAGGGTGAGTACTTGAACAAGATTTTGGCTTGCTTAAGAATTAAATGGTGCCGACTATCCGAGTCGAACGGATGACCTACTGATTACAAGTCAGTTGCTCTACCAACTGAGCTAAGTCGGCACACTTAATAATGGTGCCCAGAGGCGGAATCGAACCACCGACACGAGGATTTTCAATCCTCTGCTCTACCGACTGAGCTATCTGGGCAAAAATACTTTTTAAAGAAAATCACTCTAAATAGGATTTTCAATACTATCCCGAATGGCTCTACTAACTGAACTATCTGGGCAAAAATACTTTTAAAGAAAACCACTCTAAATAGGATTTTCAATACTACACTAAACCGTTCAACTAATTGAACCACCTAGATTAAAATTTTTTGCTTATGTTTTTATTCCTAGCGAGGAAATGGTGCCGACTATCCGAGTCGAACGGATGACCTACTGATTACAAGTCAGTTGCTCTACCAACTGAGCTAAGTCGGCGCACCGAAAGATGGTGCCCAGAGGCGGAATCGAACCACCGACACGAGGATTTTCAATCCTCTGCTCTACCGACTGAGCTATCTGGGCAAAATACTTTTCAACACAACCCTGAGCAGTTTTAATCACTTCGCTGTCTGGGCGTTCGGCGTATTAAAAGGGTTTTGCCCTTTTAAGTCAACCCTTTTTTTAAAACCAGCGTGCGTTTGCACAGTTTTCAGACAGAGTGAGCAAAAATACACTCTTTTGCCTAAGCTTTGGTCAATAATGAATGAAACATACTTGTTCATAGTAAAATCGCACCGACAGCGTTAGCAGCTAAAAACGTAGAGAAATTGTAGATATACAGTGTTACGATTGGATAAGTAGTATGCTTTAGAGCTATTCAGCGCAGAATAGCAAAGACTGGAACACTTCAATAATGCAAAATGCTTCGCAAATAAAAATACCGAGCCTGATGCCGTTAATTATCATTACGGCACTAATAACCGGCGCAATGTGTGCCACTGCCAGCTTTTTTATACCCACAACTCAAAAAGCACCACAACTGGATATTCAAGCAACTAAGCTATCCGCACCTTTGGCAAGCTTGATGGTTAAGTCAGGTTTTGACGATGCGAAAAAAATGCTAGCCAGCGTTGAGTATGCTACCGATGATATTCAGTATTACTTATATAGTCATACTGGTGCCAGCAAACCTGAAATTATTTATCAGTCATCAAGCGATGTACCAAGCACCCTTTCTACCGTTGATACTCGCCATGATAACAACACCGTAGTGACCCATCAGCCTTTGCACCTTGATGGGCAACTTGTCGGTGAGCTTATATTACGCTATCAAAGTACGAGTAGTTCATCATTGATATGGCTTGGCTATGCGGGCTTTATTTTAGCCGCTCTTGTTGCGCTGTTGATGGCTTGGCTTAGCAGTCGCCGCGTGGCAAGTGAGTTAGTTAAACACAATCAACAACTGCAAGAAGAACTACAAAGCATTATAAACAGCCAAGACTATCATGCTCATATCTCATCACAATTGGGTTTTGGTCTTAATCACATTGCAGGCCTTATCAATCAGTTGCTCAATCAAATACAGTCTGTGATTGAGAGTGACCAAGAAGTTCATAAAGAACTTAAGCAATTACAAACCAGTTTAGAAACAGAAGTGCAGGCGCGTACTCTGGCGCTTGAAAAGGCCACCCTGAACGCTGAGCGTGCTAGTGAAGCAAAAACCACCTTCCTTGCCACCATGAGTCATGAGATAAGAACGCCTATGAATGGCGTCATTGGCACCATTGATCTATTGAGGCAAACCGAGCTGGATGGCGCACAACACAGACTCAGCACCATTATTAGAGACTCGGCGTTTTCTTTATTGGGTATCTTGGATGATATTCTAGACTTTTCAAAAATCGAAGCAGGTAAATTACAAATCGACAGCCGCACATTTTCAGTGACCGAGACCGTAGAAGAGGTGGCTCGTGTGCTGTCATCGGTTGCTAAAAAAAGAAAGTTAGACCTACAACTATCCATTGCCCCTGATATTCCCAACAACTTAGTTGGCGATACAGTGCGAGTTCGCCAAGTACTGTATAACCTGTGCAGCAACGCCATTAAGTTCACCACCACAGATGAAGACAAGCAAGGGTTTGTTAGAATTTCTGCTGAAGTGGCTCAGAACACCTCAGAGCATTACACCTTACGCTTTACCGTAAGCGACAACGGTAAAGGCATGGATCAAAAGCAACTTAGAGAAATTTTTAACCCATTTATTCAAGCCGAGGGCAGTATTACCCGTGAGTTTGGGGGGACTGGGCTGGGACTATCCATTTGTAAAAGTTTAATCGAGCTGATGCTCGGCTCCATTCATGTTTCTAGCGACATCGGCATGGGCAGTGAATTTATCGTTGAACTGCCCTTTAGCACCGACGGCCAAGTGCAACACGTGAACAAGAGTGTGCTCAATCAAAAAGAAGTGGTCATGATCACAGACAACCGTGACCGCCAAAAGATACTACAACGCTACTTGTCGTTTATGGGGGCAAAAACTACAACCCATAATTCATTTGACGACGCCGATGATTTTCAACATAAGCAGTCAATCATTTGGGTCCTTGATGGACTTGAAAACATGGCCGATGTAAACGATCAAATCCGCTCACTGCTTTACTCGCTTGAGAACAACAATCAGCAAGTCATTGTGCTCAGCACCATGGATGAAGCCGCTATCAACCATAAAAACATTTTTTACCTCAATGCCTCACCATTGTGTAAAACCAGTTTTATGACCGCTGTGCTTGTTGCAGCTGGGTTACATCAACCAAAGCAACTTAAGCCCACCCGTACACTCAATAACTACCTAAGCGTTGAGCAGGCGAAACAACAAAACCGACTGGTATTGTTAGTTGAAGATAACATTCTGAATCAACAAGTGTTGGTAGATCAGCTACACCTACTCGGTTATGGCGTTGAAGTGGCTGAAAATGGTGAGCAAGGTCTAGAGGTTTGGAAAAGCGGCACCTACCCTATCATTCTGACCGATTTACATATGCCCAGAATGTCAGGCTATGACATGGTCAAAGAAATTCGCGACTTGGCTGAAAAAAGCGATGACATCAATGCTCAACCATACATCATCGCAGTCACTGCCAATGCCCTAAAAGGCGAACGAGAGCGATGTTTAAGCGCGGGTATGAACGATTACATCACCAAGCCTGTTGAACTCAATGTGTTAGAAGCCACATTACAAAAGTACTTAGATAGCGTGGCCAGCAAAAAGCCACACCCAGAGGCCGCTACTGAACAGGCACAAGCTACTGAGCAAACGAATGACTTGCAACCTAGTACAAACAGCTGCCCTATCAATCTAGAAACACTCAGTAAGTACGTGAACTATGACGAGGCAAAGCAGCGTCGCTTCTTCAGAATGTATTTAGAGCAAAGTAGCCAGCTGACACGAGAAATATATGGCGCAGTGATCTCAATGGATCAAGATGCAATCGTGGAGTCTTGTCATCAGCTCAAGTCAATCTCAAATACAATTGGTGCTGAACAAGTGGCTAAGGCTGCCACCGAATTTGAAGCGCAATGTAAAGCGCAACAGTTGGAGTCAGATACGCTGATAGCGTTACGTGATGGGCTTGACCAAGTGTACACACAAGCAACCCTGTTTATTCAAAACTATCTACAAACGCCTGCACCAGACGAAGAATAAAAAAGGGCGCAGAGCGCCCTTTTTAACAACCTCAGTCACAGCTTACTAGCCCTCATACCAAAGCATATATAACAGCTTGATGATCAATGAAGCCATGATCAAAGGTAAAACATATTTGCTATAGCGCTGCATTTTATGTAATCCGAGTGTGTGTTGGTAGCGTTCTAGCAAGGGCACTAAGATCAGTAACGCAACCACTAAAGAAACTAAAATAACGATAATATTCATGAGCTAGCAGATTATTGGTTCGTGTTATCTCGTTATAACACGAACCATAACCACAAAAAAAGCGCAGCTTTCGCTGCGCAGTCGGTTGGAAGTGAACTGATTTATTAGGCTTAGCCAACCAGCGCCAGCAAAATCCCCGCAGCAACAGCACTGCCCAATACACCCGCCACATTGGGGCCCATTGCGTGCATCAGTAAAAAATTATGCGGATTTGCCTCAAGGCCAACTTTATTTACCACACGAGCAGCCATAGGTACGGCTGATACCCCCGCCGCTCCCACTAATGGATTGATTGGGTTACTCGACAGACGGTTCATTGCTTTTGCCATAAACACACCCGAGGCCGTACCAATTGAAAATGCCAGTGCGCCCAGCACCAAAATGCCGATTGTCTCAACTGTTAAGAACTGATCCGCGGCCAACTTAGAACCAACCGCTAACCCTAAGAAAATAGTGGTGATATTGATAAGCTCGTTTTGCGCGGTGTTACTCAACCTATCTACCACACCACATTCGCGCATCAGGTTGCCAAGACAAAACATGCCAACTAACGGTGTTGCCGCTGGTAAAAATACAATAGTTAAGCTCAACACCAGCAGTGGAAAGAGGATCTTCTCTTTCTTGGATACCGGTCTTAGTTGTGGCATCTCAATATTACGCTCTTGCTCCGTGGTGAGCGCACGCATAATCGGCGGTTGGATAATAGGCACCAAAGCCATGTATGAGTATGCCGCCACAGCGATTGCACCGAGTAGCTCTGGCGCAAGTTTAGATGCTAGGAATATTGCCGTCGGGCCATCCGCGCCACCGATAATTGCGATGGCGGATGCATCTTTGAGAGTAAACTCAAACCCAGGCACAAAGTTTAATGCAATCGCACCGAACAAGGTGGCAAAGATGCCAAATTGCGCAGCAGCGCCTAACAACAACATCCTTGGGTTGGCTATCAACGCGCTAAAGTCAGTTAGCGCCCCGACCCCCATAAAAATAAGCAACGGAAACACACCGCTATCTATCCCGATGTAATAGACGTAATAAAGTAATCCACCCGGCTGAGCCAAACCCGCCACTGGAATATTAGTTAAGATGGCACCAAAACCAATAGGTACGAGTAACAGCGGTTCAAACCCTCGGGCAATCGCCAAGTACAATAATCCACACCCGACAGCCATCATAGCGAGTGCAGGCAGCGTAAAATTGGCAAGCCCTGTGGCCTGCCACAGATTCAACAATCCGTCCATGTCTCTCTCCTACGACAATGCCAGGATAGCTTCACCGGTTGCCACCGAGTCGCCTTCTTTGACTAATACTTGAGACACAGTGCCAGAGTGTGTTGCCCTGACCTCGGTTTCCATTTTCATCGCTTCCATGATCAGTACGACGTCACCTTTATCTACCTGATCGCCCGCTTTTACCTTGATCTTAAAGATATTGCCCGCAAGCGGTGCATTCATGGTTTCAGATGAGCTAACCGAAGCCGATTGCGGCATCAATTCGCTGTCTTGTACTTTAACTTCTTTAAGCTCTCCACCTGGTGCCACAACCACATCATAGACTTTGCCATCTACTTGTACGCTATAACGCTCTGCCGCACTTGCTGACTTTTTGGCAGCTTTCGTTGTCTGCTTTTCGCTCTCACTGGGCGCTTTTACCAAACTAGGCTTAGGCTCGAACGCATCTGGGTTGTTTCTGTTTTTTAAGAATTTTAAACCCACTTGCGGGAACAATGCATAGGTCAATACGTCGTCGATTTGTGCATCGGCAAGCTCGATTTCATCTTCTTTTGCCTGCTTCAGTAGCTCAGCTTCTAGAGTCTCAAGCTCCGGCTCAATTAAATCTGCTGGACGACAGGTAATTGCTTGCTCACCGTCGAGCACACGAAGTTGCAGTTCAGTATTCACGGCGGCAGGAGTTGCACCATACTCACCTTTAAGCACACCGGCAGTTTCTTTGGTGATGGTTTTATAACGCTCTCCTGTTAGCACATTCAACACGGCTTGCGTACCAACTATCTGTGACGTAGGCGTGACCAAAGGTAGGAAGCCTAAATCTTCACGTACGCTTGGGATCTCTTTTAACACCGCATCAAGCTTGTCTCCAGCTCCTTGCTCTTTCAACTGGTTTTCCATGTTGGTCAACATGCCACCGGGCACTTGTGCCAGCAGAATTCGCCCGTCCACCCCTTTTAAGCTGCCTTCAAACGCTGCGTATTTTTTGCGAACTTCTCGGAAATAACTGGCGATATTTTCGAGCTCAGCAAGGTCTAAACCTGTATCTCTAGCGGTTCCTTGTGTGATAGCGACCATGGTTTCTGTGGCGCTGTGACCATAAGTCATACTCATTGATGAAATTGCGGTATCTAGCATATCAATTCCCGCATCAATGGCCTTTTGATAGGTTGCGGTGCTCAGCCCCGTTGTGGCATGACACTGCATTGCGATTGGAATAGACACGGTGCTTTTAAGACCGCTGATCAGCTGCTCTGCATCGTACGGCTTTAATAGTCCCGCCATATCTTTGATACAAATTGAGTGACACCCCATGGCTTCCAATTGCTTGGCTTGCTCTAACCACATATCTAACGTGTGAACAGGGCTTACGGTATAAGAAATTGTGCCTTGGGCATGTGCGCCAACTTTAATCGCGGCTTTAATGGCTGTTTCTAGATTGCGAATATCGTTCATCGCATCAAAAATACGAAACACGTCCACACCATTTTGATGCGCCCGCTGCACAAATTTTTCTACCACATCATCAGCATAGTGACGGTATCCCAGTAGATTTTGGCCACGCAACAACATTTGCTGCTTGGTGTTAGGCATCGCTTCTTTTAACGCACGAATTCTGTGCCAAGGATCTTCACCAAGGTAGCGAATGCATGCGTCAAATGTAGCACCGCCCCATGACTCAACAGACCAATAACCTGCTTTATCGAGTTGCTCTGCAATTGGTAGCATATCTTCTAAACGCATCCGTGTTGCGAGTAGCGACTGATGCGCATCACGTAATACCAGCTCGGTGAGTTTTAGTTGTGACATAGTAGGCCCCTGTTATTTTTTTGTTCTGTACTGTGCAATAGCTGCTGTAATTGCTGCGATATGAGCATTTGAAACACCTGAAAAGGATTTCTTAGGTGCACGTGTTGCGACTTCTTCTGGCTGTTGCGGGTCTGATAGTTTTTCCAAACTCTTCACCGCAAAAATTAAAATCGACAAAAAGATAAAAACCCCAACCATACCTGTCAGCATTAAGTTGGCTGCCTGTAGCAATAGGCTCATGATATCCATGCTGCTCTCCCCTTGGATGATGCGCTTTATGACACATCACGATTTATTAATCGCTTTTTATAAATATTTATGCACCATCATAACAAAACAATGTGACATGTAAATAACATTGTAAATTGGTAATACCAAGCAAAGTACGTAAGCACTTTCAACCACTTACACAAAGAACAACCGAACATCCGTCATATTTCTGCTATAAATATGAAAAATATTCAAAATAGTGTCACACAATATTACTTTTAAGGACGTCTTAACCCTGATGAAAACAACCTTTTATTTACAGTGAAATTGGTAATACCAATAGTTATTTTCATTGCTTTACATCGTACATTATTGAGTTGCTAGCTTTAGACTGTTTTACCCAGCGCAATAAGCTACAATAGCGGCGTTTTAGATAATTCGGAGTTGTTAATGTTCAGGGAAAAATTCACCCTAGATAAAGCATACTTTAGAGAATGTTTTGACGAATCATTACCCTTAAGTGATAGAGCAAAACCTAAGTACCCTCTATTAGTATTTCTAATAGTGTTGGCCACTTTGTCGTGGGTGGTGGTGAAAAACCAGTACTTGGCAAGTTTTTTAGCCCTAATGGCTGTGCTTGAGGTCGTGGCTTTTGTTTATCGAAAACCTTGGTGGGTTGCCAGACAAATGCTCAGTAGAGCCGCGGGCAGTTTAGTGGTTTTAGATATAGATAATGACGGTATTAAGGCGGTTAACCCATATAAGCAGTATCAATTTCTCTGGAGTGAAATAGTAGCAGCTGAGCAGACTGATAAGGGTGTTGTCTTAAAAACAAAGCGAGGAATGCAGTATATTTCTCAGGCAGCAATTAGCCAGCAAGCCTTTGATTTTATTTTAGAAAAGACAAAAATATAGCCACTTTGTGGCTATATTTCTTTACAAGCTGTTGGCCTACATATTACCAGAAGGGCTCGACTTTTCAGCTTGTATACGCATATAAATTTCTTCGCGATGTACTGACACATCCTTTGGTGCATTTACACCAATACGCACCTGATTACCTTTTACGCCTAGTACTGTAACGGTAACTTCATCACCAATCATTAGGGTTTCACCTACTCGACGAGTTAGTATTAGCATTCTCTTGCTCCTGTATTCCAATAATTAAAAGATTCCGCGTCTTCGCCATTTTAATGAAAAGTGAGCGTAAAAGTAAGCAAAAAACCGAGCTTTGTAGCACTTTAAGGCAAAAATGTTACGTGCAACCTATTAACAACACGTTGCAGGTCGAGTTCTGCCACTAAAATCGAAGCTTTAATTTCGGTTGTACTCATTAACTTGGGATAAATATCTTCATACGCTAACGCATCTAAAGTTTCCGCAAGTATTTGCGGGTGAGACTTTATACCCAAACCAACAACAGAGACTTTTACCAAGCCCTGCTCAAATGTCATTTCGTTGATATCCTGTGCAAATGGCGCAGACTGCAATACCTCCAATACAACTAGGTGATCATTGCTATGCACAGTAAAAGCATAGTCGAAAATCCCTACTTGGCGACACCATTGATGTAACATATCAACTTCTATTTGTAATTTTGCCAATGCCATCAAAAGCTGACTGAGCATTTTCACATTACTCGTAGTGAACTGATAATACACCGCTTCTTGATTGGCTATGCCTGTTACTGGATTATTTGACACACACCCTTCCTTATAGCTAATCAAAGTTCCCTTGTCAGGTTTAAAACTGGATAACACCCGTAACGGTGTATGATAACGACTTGCAGCTTCCACTGAGCGTTGGTGTAACACCTTAGCGCCGAGACTGGCGAGTTCTAACATCTCTGCATAATGTATTTCAGGCAATCGGCGTGCATTTGCCACTATTCTCGGGTCTGAAGTGTATACCCCATCGACATCGGTATAGATTTGGCACTCATCGGCTTGTAGCACACCGGCTACCTCCACCGCCGTGGTGTCTGTACCACCTCGCCCCAAAGTGGTGATATTCCCTTCGCCATCGCGACCCTGAAAACCCGCGATGATTGCGATTCGATTGTGTTCAAGCTCTTGATGTAGCCGCTCAGTATCAATGTGCTCTACGCGAGCACGACCAGACATGTTATCCGTTTTAATACTCACCTGATCAGCCAATAGACTAACAGCTGAATGACCGCGTTTAATAATTGCCATTGCCAATAGCGCCACGCTCACTTGCTCTCCCGTGGTTAGCAGCACGTCTAACTCCCGAGCGCTCGGTGTACTGTCTATTCGCTTGGCTAGATTTAGTAAACGATTGGTTTCGCCAGACATGGCTGAGACAACAACCACAACCTGATGGCCCTGTTGTTGGGTCTTGATGACGAGTTCAGCGACAGCCTCAATACGCTCTAGTGAGCCTACCGAGGTGCCACCAAATTTTTGAACGATTAACGCCACGAGTTACTGAGTTTTCTCTGCAACCCATTGATTAACACTTGCTAATGCGGCATCTAGGTGCTGAGGTTCTGAACCACCAGCTTGGGCCATATCAGGACGACCTCCCCCTTTACCACCCACTTGTGCAGCCATGTGATTTACAAGTTCACCAGCCTTAATTTGACCAACAAGGTCTTTGGTTACACCTGCGATTAGGCTTACTTTGTCACCATCAGCAACACCTAGTGCGATAACACCTGAACCCATCTTGTTCTTCAAGTCATCAACCATACCGCGTAGCGCTTTAGACTCAGTACCTGCCACGTTTGCAACCAACAGTTTGATGCCATTTACGTCAACAGCGGACTCTAACAATGATGCACCAGCAGCGCTGGCCAGCTTATCATTCAGTTGCGAAATCTGCTTTTCAAGTCCTTTGTTCTTTTCAAGTAAGCTGGCCACTTTCTCCAGCACATTGCTCATGTCACCTTTAACCAGCGCTGCGATCTCACTTAATTGCTGTTCTTGCTCTGCAACATAGTTAATTGCTTCAACACCTGTGACCGCTTCAATACGGCGCACGCCCGCCGCGATACCGCCTTCGGATACGATTTTGAATAGACCAATATCACCAGCGCGGTTTACGTGTGTACCACCACATAATTCAATTGAGTAGTCACCAATTGAAACAACGCGTACTTCATCGTCGTACTTTTCACCAAATAGTGCCATTGCGCCTTTTTCTTTCGCAGCATCGATATTCATAAGCTCGGTGTTTAGTGCAAAGTTACTGCGGATCTGCGCGTTCACCATGTCTTCAACTTCACGAAGCTGTGCTTTAGAAACGCCTTCAAAATGTGAGAAGTCAAAACGTAGACGATCTGGCATTACTAAAGAGCCTTTTTGCGCCACATGCTCGCCCAATACCTGACGCAGAGCTTCATGTACCAAGTGTGTTGCAGTGTGGTTTTTCTTAATGCTTTCACGGCGCTGTGCGTCGATACGCGCATCAACTTTTTCATTAATACTGATGCTTCCAGTCACTGTGCCGTGATGAGCAAATGCATTACCCAGCTTGGTCGTATCTGTTACCGTAAACTCGCCGCCAGTGACAGTTAATGAGCCAGTATCACCAACCTGACCACCTGACTCCGCATAAAACGGTGTACGGTCAAGTACCACAATACCTTGCTGACCGTCTTGTAACATAGATACAGGCTTACCTTCGTGGAATAACTCAACCACAGTGCCTGTGTAATGCTCAGAATCATAACCTTTAAAGTCAGTGGTTTTTTCTGATTTTAATTTATCGTTATAGTCAGCACCGAATTTACCTGCTTGTTGCGCTTTTTTGCGCTGAACGTCCATGCACTCTTGGAAGCCTTGCTCGTCAATCGTCATGAAACGCTCACGAGCCACGTCCGCTGTTAAATCTGCTGGAAAACCGTAAGTGTCATACAATTTGAAAACCAGTTCACCTGGGATCACATCACCTTTAATATCAGCGAGACTCTCTTCTAAAATAGCCAAACCACGGTCTAGAGTTTTGCCAAACTGCTCTTCTTCTATGCGCAACACTTTTTCAATAATAGCTTGTTGTTTCGCAAGCTCAGGGTACGCTTGACCCATTTGCTCGATCAGCGCCGCTACCAGCTTGTAGAAGAACGCACCATTTGCACCTAGCTTATTACCGTGACGAACAGCACGGCGAATAATACGGCGCAGTACATAACCACGACCTTCATTTGAAGGCATCACACCATCAGATACCAAGAACGCACATGAACGAATGTGATCCGCCACAACGCGTAAAGACTTGTCTTCAAGGTCTTGCGCATTAGTTACTTCAGCAGCGGCTTTGATTAGGCCTTGGAACAGGTCAATCTCGTAGTTTGAATGCACCCCTTGCATGATCGCAGAGATACGTTCAAGACCCATACCAGTATCAACAGACTGTTTAGGGAGTGGTTCCATCGTGCCATCAGCATGACGGTTGTATTGCATGAATACTAGGTTCCAGATCTCGATAAAGCGGTCGCCATCTTCTTCTGGTGTGCCAGGGCGTCCGCCCCAAATGTGTTCACCGTGGTCGTAGAAAATTTCAGAGCAAGGACCACATGGGCCTGTATCACCCATAGACCAGAAGTTATCAGCCGTATCGATACGAACGATACGATCTTCTGGCATGCCAACCTCTTTGTTCCAAATGTCGAAAGCTTCGTCATCGGTGTGATAAATGGTGACTAGCAGCTTTTCTTTTGGTAGCTGTAGTACTTCAGTTAAAAACTGCCAAGCAAACTTGATAGCATCTTGTTTGAAGTAATCACCAAAACTAAAGTTACCAAGCATTTCAAAGAAAGTGTGGTGGCGTGCTGTATAGCCCACATTCTCTAAGTCATTATGCTTACCACCGGCACGTACACAACGTTGTGAGCTGGTTGCTCTGTTGTATGGGCGACTTTCAGCCCCTAGAAAAACATCTTTAAATTGCACCATGCCTGCATTGTTAAATAACAAAGTGGCGTCATTGCCCGGGATCAACGAGCTTGAAGGCACAACTTGGTGTTGTTGTTTGGCAAAAAAGTCTAAAAACGCTTGCCTGATCTGTGCGGTAGTCATGTGCTGCATGTGATTATTCACCCATTGTTGCTGCTTGCATTGCAAAATCTATTTCTTCATAGCTAAAGCCACGGTACATCATGTAACGTATGCGCTTTGCTTTTTCTTTATAATCGAGTTTTTCTGGGGTTGTAGCATATTTCCTAGCATATGCTTGCTGCGCCAGTTCAAACCAGTCTACTTCCTGAGTTTCAACAAGTTGCATCAAACGGGCTCGATCAACCCCCTTGTTCCCCGCGTCGCTTAGTACCCTTTTAAGACCCAAGCCTTTATTTATCTGTGTTCTTAAAAAGCTCTCACAATACCGATTTTCATCTATATATCCAAGTGATTCGCACCAAGCGAGTAACTTTTCTATAAACGCATCATCGGCACCTTTGGCTTGGAGCTTTTGTGTGAGCATTTTTTTTGAGTACTCTTGTCTGCCTAGCAGCCAAAGTACATAATTTTTTAATTTTTGCTTTTCTTGTTCATCCATTATGCGTCAAAGCGCCCTGAATCTTCCGATTGATGCTTAACATCTTGTTTAGACTCGCCTGGATTATCTTGCTGGTCGATAAAAATAGCCTGATAAGTAACAAAAAAGCTGATGTAAGCGATGGGCATCACCACCAACAGTGGGATCATGCTCAGTGGCATAGACGCCAAAACCAGTAACGCAATAAGTAACCCGTAAACACCGAGCGAGGCCATGTTCGAGTAAAACACTTTCAACGACAATCCCAATGCCTTGGTAATGCGTGTCTCACCTTGAAAAAATACGATGGGCAAAGCATAAGCAAACGCCATGATATTTATTGAGTGTGCGACAAAAAACAACATGACATCTGTTATTGAGATGGTTGCCAATATATTACTAATCAATACTTCAGGCGCTTGATCAGGAGAGGCATTTTGCATCATGCTCAGAGCCTCTTCAAATAAAATGCCGGCTCCCCACGTTAACAGGATCACCACACCTAACTGATAAAGCCCTAAACGAAACAAGTGTAGACGCCGCCCTTTTGCAGAAAATGCAGCGAGTATGCTGGCTAGAGAAATGGCTTGTCCGCGCTGTTTACTCAACACAGCCATGTAAAACCCCGCTGTAAGAAACGGCGCTGCAAATGCAGCAAGCAATTGCAGCGGAGGAGCCACCAACGGGCTCAATGCAACCGCGACCATAAATACATACATCATAATAAATGTCATGGGCTGCATTTTGAAAATTTCCCATCCGGCTTTTAGCCACTGGACGCCCATCGCTGCTTTAAACACTTTAAACTTGGCTGACATGTTAACTCTATGCTTGTAAAAACCCTGTGATTATACCTATTAGAACGCAAAATGCGACCAACAGGTCGCACTTTAAAAACACCTTATCACCAGATCTATTCGGGTTTAGAAATCTTTTTTATGTCCAACATATGTGAACCATGCTTTACTTTGGTTTCTAAATAGCTGCGGTTACCTACATGGCCCGCCTTTATATGCGCTTGAGTACCTACAACTGCCTCAACTTCTATACCCGCATCGCGCAGCGCATTGAGTTTGTTTGGGTTGTTGGTCATTAACTTAACTTTGCTCAACCCCAGTGCATTGAGCATCAATACCGCGTCTGAAAAATCTCTTAAATCATCAGCAAAACCAAGATGATTGTTTGCTTCGTAGGTATTCATACCTTGCGATTGTAATACATAGGCATCAATTTTATTGTAAAGACCAATACCTCGGCCCTCTTGACGTAAATAAAGTAGCACACCGCCTTGCTGATGCATACTTTCAATACATTCGTTGAGCTGTTCACCACAATCACAACGGGATGAATGAAACACATCTCCAGTTAAACACTCCGAGTGCATTCGAATTAACGGCGTTGCCTGTGTAGTATCCGCCTTGTTAAAAATCAGCGCAACATGTTCCTGACCATCTTTAAGGCCACTAAAAGAAACTATCTCTGCAGGAATATGACTGTGTTGCCCTACGTTTAACTGAACTCTTGCTCTTACTTCTGCCACGACTTAATTAAGACCTTAAAAATAGATAAGTGTTATAATATCACATTATTGTATTGATGACATAGATATGGTGTCTAAATCTAGAAAAACAAGCACCACTACCTCATATCACCACCTAAAACTTCTTCAGTATAGCTTCATCATATTGTTGAATATCCAAAGTGACCTGATACTTGGCAGCCAATGTGTCTAATTCAGCCTGCCAAAGACCCAAATCTTCTAAAGTAATGGTGTTGTCATCTAGCTCCCACAATTGCTTTGAACCGCTATAACTAAATTGCATCGCTAACATTGCATCCACATCGCCCTGTTGCGCTGCTTTTTTAAGTTTAGGCATTTTACGGGTCACTCGGTTGAGTGCTTGTTTGAGATCCCACACATAAACCACTTCATACATAAATGGGTGAGTGCGAAATTTATTAAGCAACCAACCAATGGCCAGCGCGCTTGCCACCACGCCTAGTAAATTCCAATGAAAGTGGCTACCGTCTTGATCCGGAAATAGTACAATCAAGGTTTGTGAAATTCCCAGACTACCCGCCGTTAAGCAAATAATACATGCGAATATCACCTTGTTCAGATGGCTGCGATAACGCGCCTTATCAATATTTTGTAACTGCATAGTCACCCCTAAAAAACACTCTGACATTGTATCGCGATCTGCACACAAAAAAAATTTTTAAAAATATTCACCCCTTTTGGAATGCTGAACCGTTGTATTAGAAAAAGAAACACATAAAGGGGTGCCATTATGCAAGCCATCGAATACCAACAAAACAACATGAACTACACCAAGCTAGCTTCTGCTATTGCTGGCGGTGCATTGATGACTGGAGCAGCTTTTGTTTTTATGCACAGTTTAATAGCACAAGACAATATTCGTGTACCTCAAGCAACACCTACCGAAATCGTAGAGTTGCCACAACTGAAAGAGGACACACCCGTTCAGGAAATCGAAAAGCTGCCTGAACCGCCAAAAATGCAGCCACCTCCTGTGCGCTCGGTAGCAGAGCCAAGCTCAGAGCCAACACTGACGACAGGTATACCATTTGCCCCTGAAGTATCAACTACTCAGATAAAAATTGCGGGGCCAACATTTGGTGAACAAGGGCAAGGCGCGACGCCAATTGTTAGAAGTGAGCCTAAGTACCCCATACATGCAGCACGAGATGGTATTGAAGGCTGGGTACAATTAAGTTTTGCTATCTCAACTTCCGGTGAAGTGATTGACATTAACGTGATAGATGCCGAACCTAAACGCACCTTCGATCGTGCCGCCGTCGCTGCACTCAAACGCTGGAAGTACCGCCCTAAAATCGAAAATGGTCAGGCGGTTATACAAAATAACCAAAGCGTTGTGTTAGAGTTCAAACTCGCTCAGTAGTTTTTAGTTGGGGGACACTCCCCCTAAGAGAGTGCCTATGCTGATAGCCCTAAAGTCGTGGTTTTACAATAATGAAGTAGTAGATGATGCGCTCTATGCCTACAAACAAAGTGGTGACAGTAAATACTTGGAACAACTTATTGATAGCTATAGCCAGGATTTGTATTACTTTTTATGTAGTCAAAGCAACGCTACTTTGGCCCAAGATTTATGCCAAAAAACATGGCTGAATACTATGGAAAAGAAGCATCTATACCATCAACAACAGTCACCTAAAGCGTGGCTGTTTACCGTGGCCCGTAACGCCTTGATAGATGAGCTGAGAAAACAGCAACGCTTTACCTGTATAGACGATATAAATTCGTTAGAATCGATTGCGATTAGCCAAGAAAGCATTTCGTTAAATCAGGCAATCAAACAATTACCCTTTTTGCAAAAAGAGGCACTGTCATTGCAGTTGGAAGGCTTTTCGTTGCAAGAAATTGCCGACATCACCCATAGCAATAGAGAGACCATAAAAACTCGGCTACGGTACGCAAAACAACAGCTCAAAAGTGCAATTGGAGAGACTCATGAATGATGAGCAATTTGATAACCAGCTGAGGGCTGAGTTTAGCAAACAAAAGCAGCAGAACAGACTCAGTCGAGCGCAAATAAATCAGTTGAAAACACAGTGTACATCACAAAAAGTGAAGCCTGTATGGCCACGAGTACAATGGACGTTTGCCAGCCTTGCAGCTGTATTTCTCGCATATTTAGTATTTAATGAGTCCCAACTGACCCAACAACCGCTGTATACGCTGGACTTTGAACAGTATCAACAAGTTGAGAAACATACACTGCACGCGGGTCAATACAAGCGCTCTTTGGTATTGCAAAAACAACAGTTAGATAATGAGATGCAAGTCGCAAAAAGCAATCTAAATCAAGCGTATGCAACACATGGTAAATTAATAGAAAAACAAGGGGATACTTGGTTTATTGCCGACTGCCAGCAACAAACTTTACTAGAAATAAGCACGGAACTCGTCGCGCAGCTCACTCAACGAAGTGATTATCAAGCTAATCAGGTCGGTACTTTATTGGCTTTTAAAAGAAACCCCCAAGGGCAGCTAGTCAGCCTATCAGCCCTTGAGAATAGTGATTCAACCACTTGTAGTTAGATCATGATGACACTAGCGACAAAGAAACACAGCAAAGATAGCCCTCCGCCAACCAAGGCGTAAGGCAATTGAGTTTTAACATGCGTCAATAAGTCACAGCCCGATGCCAGTGCAGACACCGCACTGGTATCTGAAATAGGCGAGCAATGATCACCAAAAATACCACCACTTAGAATGGCACCGAGTACCAAGGCTGGTGGCAGTCCAAGCGCTTGAATTAAAGGGACACCTATCGGGATCAGTATGGCAAAGGTTCCCCAAGACGTACCGGTGGTGAATGACATGATAGCCCCCGCTAAAAACAGCACTGGTACAATAAAGTAAATTGGCAAATAGTCACCGACTAAAGACGCCACAAACACACCTGTCCCCAACTCTTTTAGACTTGCACCTAGTGTGAGTGACAGAAGTACAATGGTCACTAATGGAAGTAACTCGCCCATGCCTTTAAAACCAACTTCTACCAATTCGTGATGGCTAAAATGTTTTGCACTGAGTAATAACAAGTATGCCAATGCTGTAGCTAGCACTGTTGCATATAAAACGGATTTAGAGCCACTGCCATTGGCCAGTACGCCATCTCCTGTCCAGAACATGAACCCGACCATAGACACGATAAGGGTAAGTAAAGGTAACAACATAAAACGTGCTTTGCTCGCCTTTGGTCCAGCATCAAGCTCTACCTGTTGCTTTTCAAGTTGTAGCTCTGCATGTTTCATAGGCCCATGTACTTTATCAAACACAATCGTATATAAAACAATAAGTAAGGCAATAATAGCGTAAAAGTTAAAAGCAACACTGCTCCATAAAATGCTAACCGCAGACTGCTCTAGCTCATAGTTACTCAATAAGCCAAGTACATATGCGCCCCAGCCATTGAGCAACACCAAAATACACACAGGCGCACTGGTACTATCGATAATATAAGCCAGACGTGCTCGGCTCATCTTGAATTTATCAAATAATCCTCGTGAGACGATACCTGATGTTAACACGCTCATGTTCGACTCAATAAATACTGCAGTGCCGGTAAACATGGTCAATAGTCCAACCTGCCGCTTACTCTTAGCAACACCTTTATTCATCAATATGTTAACGGTTGCGGCTACACCACCAGACTCTCTTATATACGCGAGTAAAGCCCCGATAATAAGACTGAATAATAGGATGCGGCTGTTGCCAGCAGAGGTAACAACGTCAACGATACGTTCAATACTGTTTACAGGCGTCATTAAAAGTTGACTCGTTTCATGTTGCATAAGCAACAAAAATTCAGAGGAAATCAGCGCTAGTAGCAATGCAAGGATCACTTCTTTACGCCAAAACACCACTAGAATTGCGATCAATGGTGGTAAAATTGAGTACCAGGTCATACATTCCCTTACAGCAGAGCATTTTAGTCATTATTATTAAGGCTTAGTAGCTTAAAGGGTTCCCTATTAAAAACAAGGCTTTTACCATCTTTGCCTTCACCTTGGCAACATTTGTCCCTAAAACAATCAAGAAAACATGATAAAAACACAATAGTTATTTCATCGACTATCACTGACATTCATTTGAACCTATAATGAATACAACTCAGTAACTAAGAAGTATCGAAATGTCGACATTTGTAAAAATAAAGGCACTCAAGCCCAGCCTTTCTAGCAGTGAAGCGAAGTTGGCTGATTTCACACTTAGCTCAGGTGCAAAAATTCGCTCCTTATCATCCGTAGAACTAGCCAGGCAGGCCGGAGTAAGCCAATCCAGCGTCGTGAAATTTGCCCAAAAACTAGGCTACAAGGGCTTTCCGGCCTTCAAACTTGCAGTTATAGACGATTTAAACTTACAAGCAGGTCAGCCTGAGCCGGCTCATTCACATATTACTCATGCAGACTCCATAGATTTAATCGCACAAAAACTGCTAACACATCAGCAAGGAGTTTTGAGTGAAACGAATAAGCTGAATGATGTTGAACAATTTGAAGCAGCTATTAGTGCCATCAAATCAGCAAAAAGAATTCTACTTTGTGCGGTTGGTGGTAGCTTTACTATGGCCCAGGACTTCGCTTTAAAATTGCAAAAATTAGGATTACCAGCCATTGCACAGACAGATGAACTTTCAGCGGCTAGTTACATTGCAACTATGGGTAAAGATGACCTACTAATCGCCATTAGTGATTCAGGACAAAGTAAATCTGTGCTTAGAGTTGCTAGGCAAGCTAAGAACAACAACTGCCCAATATTGTGCCTATCACGCTATGGTGTTAATCCACTTCATGATATGGCATCCATTAATCTATATAACGTCACTGGTGAAGAGCCCGTAAGACATGCATCTATGTTGACTCGAGTCTCACAAAGCTATTTGATTGATGTGCTATTTGTCGCGCTAACCCAGTCAAATCTACGATGGCAAAAGCGGGCTGAACGGGCAAATGAGCATATGTACGATATCCGCCACAGCTAACGCTTGTATATTAAATAGGGCTGACGCAAAAGCTTAAACGCTTCTAAGTCAGCCTGCCAACCACTTTTGATCTGTGCGACAGATTGCTTAGCTTCGATTGCCAAGCGTAGTTTATCCGTACCTGCCAACTTATCCATAAACTCAGCATGCGTAAAAAATGGCTCATTTTTTACGTAGAATGCCTTATATGCATCTAAAAACCAGTTCAAATTCAACCCATTGCTGCGTACTTGACGCAGGTCCTTACCATAGACCGTTTTGCCATTGAGCTTAGGGTTAACCGCTGCACCAATCACAGGCTTTGGAACAAAGCTAAAAGTACCTAATCTGACGCTATCATGCCCAAATACCTGAAACGGCATTGGCGTACCACGCCCAACTGAAACAGGGGTTGCTTCAAAAAAACACAGCGACGGATATAAAGCAATGGCCTGCGCATTTGGTAAATTTGGACTGGGCTTAATCGGCAGTTCATACCCCATACTAGCACTGTAATCAGCGATGGAAATCACTTTAAGATCAAGTGCTCGACTCGTTTTTAACCAGCCTTCTCCATAAATCATTTTTGCCAACTCCCCGACCGTCATACCATGTAAAACGGGAATTGGATGCATACCTACGAACGAGCGGAACTTTGCCTCAAGCACAGGTCCATCCACATAAGCAATGTTTGGATTAGGCCTATCCAGTATCAATAGCTGCTTGTCATGCTCAGCAGAGGCTTCCATCACGTAATGCATGGTGCTGATGTAAGTATAAAATCGTACCCCCACATCCTGAATATCAAACACAACCGTATCGATATCTTGCAACGCCTCTGTGCTTGGTTTTTTATTTTTACCGTATAAAGACACTATGGGTAGCCCTGTTTTAGCGTCTTTTCCTGAGTCCACTTTTGCTCCCGCATCATGGTCACCCCTAAAACCATGTTCAGGTGCAAAGACCTTGCGAACATCGACTCCTTTGGCGAGTAAGCTATCGAGTAAGTGTCCATCTTGAGTTTGCGCCGTTTGGTTCACCACCAAAGCGACACGCTGGCCCTTTAACAAAGGAAGGTAGTGACTGTATCGCTCAGCGCCAACTTGTAAAGCTTGTGACGAAGCTGAAACACACAGAAGTATCAAAACAATAAAACAACGCATAATCTGAAAGCCTAGAAAGTTTGCCTCATGATGGGAGAAATACACAGATGATGCAATCTCAATTTAGACGGGTAAATAAAATTATGACTTCATCTGTGCTCACTCTCGTAATTAGAAAGCCAACACGCTTCATTGTTTAACCGTTCCTACCAATCTTTATATGAATGTGGACTATAACCATCTGCAGAGTGACAGAAACCAAAATATAATTGTCGTTTGGTACTCGAAAAGAAATATTTTCCCAGTATATTCAAGTAAGGCAATCGCCCTCCTAATGCAACACAACTAAACTACCACAGAAAATAAGCATACCTCTGGCTACAGTTCGCTAGTGAAATTTAGAAATAATTTTTATAAAAAAGTAAAGTAGAAAACTGATACCCAAATTAAAAAACATTTATAAATTTATTTTAAAATACCACTCATTAGCCCCGTATCCACTATAAAAAGACTGATTTATATGAATGATAAAAAAGAACAACTCTCAACATTCCACATACACACCTCCCCTCTTCTTCAAAAACAAAACCAAATTTAACCCACTATTTTTAAATAAAATTTCATATTGATATTTCTTGTGGGTTATCGGATTGACAACGCTGTCATTTGAAAGATAAAATTATTTATAGATCATTTTACAAAAGGAAGATTGATGGACAGGCGAAGCTTTATAAGCTGCTTAGGAGTAAGCTGCTTATTACTAACACCAGTATATTCTTCGGCAGGAAGTTATTTAAGCACTAGCTTTAATAAAAGCCGAGAAGAGTTTGAATCACTACTACATTACTTACATTTAAATGACAGTCGAGGCGAAAAAGATAGGATATTCGATGAGCTTTCTGAACAGGAACTCGAGTTAACTTCCCAAATGAATAACCTTTTTAGACGAGAGAAGGTGCACGCTAAGGCTGTTATTAAAAAAACGCCAAAATTTAAAAGCCTTGTCAACAAAATTGCCGTTTCGTTTTACTTAAACACGACTTTAAATGATAGATATAAAGTCTATAGCTCAGACCCATCCATCGCGAGAAGAGCAAATGCAGAAACACACAATTTTAAAGCTTATTGTGGTGGCCAAACTGGTTTTTGGCAAAAACCTCCTACGACAGTATAAAGGATATTATTTATGTATGATGTAGTTATAGTAGGTTCAGGCGTTGCTGGCAGCATATGTGCAAACGAGCTGGTCAAAAAAGGCCTCAAGGTTGCTGTACTCGATGCTGGACACACGTTACAACGAGCAGACTTGGTGTTAAATCAACTTCGCTCTGGTCGCGATGACTCAATGTCGCCATACCCTCTGTTGCCCCACGCACCACATCCAGATCCTGTTTTATTAAAAGACTACCCAAGCTCTCAAAAAAGACAATATGATACAAGTTACATCAGAACAGTTGGTGGCACAACTTGGCATTGGGGAGGGGCTTCGTGGCGCTTTTTACCATCAGATTTTAAGTTAAAGAGTAACTTTGGTGTTGGCCGAGATTGGGGGATTGATTATCAAGATTTAGAACCCTACTACGTATTGGCCGAACGAGAAATGGGGATCTCAGGTGAAGAGATCAAACAGCTAAAGCAATGGAGAAG
Organism: Pseudoalteromonas sp. MMG022; assembly: GCF_021654245.1. Lineage (NCBI taxonomy): Bacteria > Pseudomonadati > Pseudomonadota > Gammaproteobacteria > Alteromonadales > Pseudoalteromonadaceae > Pseudoalteromonas > Pseudoalteromonas sp. MMG022. The sequence continues at coordinate 32,274 of NZ_JAKFZQ010000031.1, forward strand.
TGCACCATATCCTCTTCCACCGGTGCCACTCTCTTACATGGATAGCTTTATTAAAGATAAAATTGCGAGTGCCAACCTCAACCTTCAAGCGGAACCTGCAGCACGAAACACTAAGCCTTATGACAAAAGGCCAAGCTGTTGTGGAAGCAACAACTGTATCCCTATTTGCCCTATCGGTGCACAGTATAGTGCAATGCATACACTAGAAAAGGCGATAAAAAGTGGCGTTGAGTTAATAGAAAACGCAGTCGTACACCGCCTAGAGGATAATCAAAAAGGGGAAATAACAAACGTTATTTATACAACACCAGACGGCAAAGATGTCAGTGTTAAAGGTAAATATTTTATATTGGCAGCCAATGCAATCGAGTCAGCTAAAATACTGCTCTTATCAAAAACAGTACATAGCCCAAAGGGGATCGCTAACAGTAGTGGACTCGTTGGTAAAAACTTAATGGACCACCCAACAGTTCACGCGACATTTGATATTGAAGAGCCCGTATACTCGGGACGAGGCCCTGTGGGGATTTCTGCAATTACAGACTTCATGGATGGTGACTTTAGAAAAGACTATGCCGCTAAAAAGCTGGCTATCGGCAATGGCAACTTCAGTGAGATTATCGCGACTGAAATGATAGGTGATCTACTGCTGAACAAAGACTTTAAAGCCCAACTAAAACACAAAACGATTCGTAGAATAGGTTCTCATACCCAACATGAGCAACTACCATCGATAGACAACAAGGTGACATTAAGTACCACAAAGTTTGATGCGTTAGGCCTACCCTACCCAGAAGTGACATGGGATGTTGAAGAATATGTCATCAAAAGTGCTGAGCACAGTGTCAAAGTATACCAACAGCTTGGTAAGTTGCTAGGTGCCACTGACACCAAAATCAACGTTAACTTAGCCTCTAATGCACATATGCTTGGCACCACGATAATGGGAGACGACCCTAAAACATCCGTCGTTAACGCTGATTGCTTTAGCCATGATCATAGTAACCTTACGGTAGCAGGTGGCGCTGTGTTTCCCAGCTCATCATCCGTAAACCCAACTTTGACCGTTGCGGCACTATCTATAAGGCTTAGCGAGAAATTAAGCTCACTAATTAAGGAAAAATAGTATGAAAAATAGAATAATACGCTGGGGAGTCATTGGCTGCGGTAGCGTAACTGAAGTAAAAAGCCTTCCTGCATACCAGCAAGTTGAAGGGTTTGATGTGTTCAGCGTGATGAGAAGAGATCATCAACTTGCTATTGACTATGCACAAAGACATAACGTTCCACATGTTCATAAAGACGCAGAGGAGTTGATTAACGATCAAAACATCGATGCTGTTTATATCGCAACTCCGCCAGATAGCCACTTGTACTATGCATTAAAAGTCGCTCAAGCAGGGAAAATCTGTTGTATAGAAAAGCCTTTATCGCCAAGCTATCAAGAAAGCTTAGAAATTTGCCAAGCATTTGAAGAACGTGACCTCCCTCTGTTTACAGCTTACTACCGGCGTTCACTGCCACTTTTCAATAAAGTAAAAGAGTACATTGACCAAGGTGCTATCGGAGACGTTCGTCATGTATCTTGGAACTATAGTCGTCCCGTATATGATGTAGATTTGTCTGACACGTATAACTGGAGAACCGATAAGGATATTGCTCCGGGTGGCTATTTTGATGACCTAGCCAGTCATGGGCTCGATATATTTGGATATCTGCTCGGAGGTTATAAAGAGGCTAAAGGGGTCGGAAGCAATCAACAAGCGCTGTACAGCGCACTAGATTCTGTGAGCGCTTGTTGGGTTCACCAAAGCGGTGTGACAGGTTCTGGTATGTGGAATTTTGGCAGCTTTACAAGACAAGATAATGTCGTCATTTTCGGCAGCAAGGGAGAAATCCATTTTTCGATTTTCCAAGACCCAGAAGTGACACTTATCACCCCAAATGGTACTGAAAAAACTGTACACGAATATCCTAAGCACATTCAAATCCATCATGTTGAGAATATCAAAAGTGACCTTTTAGGCGAACTCGAACACCCTTCTACGGGCCTAACTGCACTACATACATCTTGGGTTATGGATAAGATTTTAAATAACGCCTAAGCAACTCGTTTTGGATAACACAGCTTTGCAGAGGTTGTGCTTATCCAAGCCTCCACAACTCTCCCAAATATCAGCTCACGAATCCAATATCAAATCCTATTGCGCGCATAGTAATGATTTGATGATATGCCGCATATTCTCCCAACATTTTTGCGATATAATAATCTATCGAGCAAAACTGAATAAAGAGATCTCCATGATAAAAGTTACACACTCCTTTATAGCGACTGCAATGCTATTAGGGTTGTCAGGCTGCCAGTTAGGCAGTAACGATAAAAACTCAAATGATGTAGCCACCCCCAATGAACTAAAAAACATTAGTATTTCAAAAATATCAACAGGTCCATTAGAGACAATTGAGCCAAATACACAAGTACAAGTTTATTATGATGTCGACATTACAGGCTTTGACGATATTGACGTTGATGTACACTTTTATCTCATTCATGCCGATGAATTAAGTTCATCAAGCGAGCAAGAAGAAGAAATTACTGAAGTTCATAAAGTTGGCGTATTAGAATTAAGTAAAGTCAGCCAAGGGACTCATAGCTTCGATACGCATATCACTGTTCCTAACCAGTTACTGGGCGGCCACTATCATTTAATCGCACAAATCGACCCTCATGACTCACATTCAGAGGACATTGAAGAAGACAATCACCCTTCCACTGAGCATAGCCCATTTGCACAGGGCGACTTCCCCTTTGCAGATTTACATGTTCGGGTACTAGAAAGCCATGATTATAAATTACTAAAAGCCGAATTTGGTCAGCAAACCTTAATTTTAGATGCACCCGATGTAAACGAAGGTACAAGTGAGCACCATTCAGATTTGGTTGGTTATTTAGAAGCGGATTATGAAGGCAATAATTTGGGCGATACTGCCATCACCGCACAAGTGCTCGTCAACGGTAATTGGCACGATACACACTTTTGGAATGCCGCCACAAAAAGCTACGAAGCGCAAATGCACCATAGTTTTACTGAAGGGCTGCATGACGAACATATTGGTTTTGATATTGCGCTAGAAGATGAGCTTGTGCGCCAGATTTATCAAAGTTATGACGCCACACAAGCACAATCGCTGCATGTACGTTTTACACTTGCCGATCTTGCGCAAAATGCCGAAACCGTTACGAGCAACAACATCGTGGAGGCACAGTTACCTCTTTATTTTTTCAATAATGATAACCTGCCTGAAGCACAGCAAGCTGCGCGTACTGGAACGAGTATTGCTTCTGTAGGCCTAGCCAATATTAATTTTGAAAAGTCTTATGATAAGTCATACGGCGACCAATCAAAGTTCAGTGTCGGCGTCGACCTAAGTGGGCAACTATTCATTGTGCCTACTGGCGATCCTGGTGGCCGTATTACAGGTGAAGGGGTTGTAGAAGCTTATTTCTTTAATGCGCATAATACCTTATTCAGCATCTCTTACGATGGCAGCGCTTATATCAGCGGTCAAAATACGGGCTATGCATCTGAAATGATTATTTTTAATAACGTAGTATTTGAAGATGAAAGCTACACAACCAAATATGAAAAAGCCTGGGAAAAATCGTGGGAAGAAAATAAAGTTCTTGCACAAGCTCGCTTTACAATTGGCCCTGTTCCTATGAGTGTTGAGGCCGGCGTGTCTGGCGGCCTAGGATTTGGCTTAACCGTAGGTTACAACGCTGAACTTTACGCTGAAGGTGACCTGTTCCATGTTGACTTTGGTGCATTTGGTCGTGGTGGTGTTAATTTGGGTTTAGTGTCTGCGGGTGTTCAAGCGATTTTAACGCTCATAGACAATACCTTTGCAATGGAATCAAAAGCAGGCTTTGCGCTTGTTAGTAGCGAAGTCAATAAACCTCATATCTACTATGGACTAGAGCTGAAAAACGACTTGGATGTGATCTCAGGTAAGTTTGGCTTATATGCTGAAACTATTGGCGTAAAATGGTGCAAGAAGTGGGGGATCCCATATCCTTGTGGCAAAAAGACAAGCCATTACGATTTATGGCTATATCAAACCAACAGCGTATTTAACAAATCTTGGACGCTCTATTCTAAAGAAGGCGATATCGAGATATGAATTTTTTATATCGACTCCCCCAACTGTCAGTGCCCTTAGTGGCGCTGACAAGCTTTTATTCATCAGCACAGATTAATTGCCAACCTCAATACCACTTTGATATCAAGGCACATACTTCTTTTAACTATGCAAAATTACAAAGTGCACCACAAACATCAATGGTGCGTTTGCAAGGTGTAATATCAATCAAACCTGCGAGAAAAAAGGAAGAACAGGACTGGTGGGGAATTAAAGCTGACAATGTAGTATCTGTGTTTGAGCAAAGCTCAACGCCTTTGCCAAGTTATGAACACCCCTTTGCTTTTAAATTAAATAAAAAAGGGCTGATCGACGCTTTCTATTTTGCTGAGAAGATTGATAAACAAACTCAAGATAAGCTCAAAGGGCTAGCATATTATTTTCAGTTTCAAAAGGACACCTCTGACATAGTAGCTGAGCCCGATACTCTTGGCTTCTACAAACCTAATTACCTGTACAATCAAAGCCAGCTACACATGAGCAAACAAGCTTATACGCGATTTGATCAAACCCAACTGACCACTTTTAACCGGATCAATATTATTAAATCTGATCACTATATCTTGCCAAGTAAGTGCTTTTTAGAAAATAGAGAGGGTTCAGAAGCGCTGGAGCTAGTCGGGCAAGACCTGAACTTTAGCTCAGATCAAACCTATTATATTACAAAAATGAAAAAGGGCTTCAACAGTGCTCTCTTTAATATGAGCGATGATATTAGCACTTGGCAGCCATCCCATATTGAGTTAAGCGAGGAGGAAAAAGCCCGCCTAGCCAAAGCACTGCAACAGTTCATCACAACGCAAGATATCACAGCCATAGACGCGCATACCTTAGCAATATTACTTAAACAGTATGATCCTGTATTAGGCACATTAGAGCAAGTTATTCTATCTACACAGCTATCAGACCAAGCTCAAATGCGCCTGTTCAACGCGTTAGGCCAACTAGACTCTGCATCAAGTCAAAAGCTGTTGGGACACTTATTAAAAGCGCAAAAGCAGCCACAGACACAGTTCAGGGCACTACGCGCACTGAGCCAAGGTAACTCAGCATTATCGACACAAGCCGGTCAACTCTTACTAGACATGTTAAACAATGGTTTTATTACACTTGATGCCGAGGTAGAGTCTAGCTTTTATATGACGTTAGGCATTTTGCTGTATAACCGCCCAAGCTCTGATGGCACAGCGCAGATCAAACAAGCCATCACCGAACAAATCGTATTGAACGAAAGCGAGATGAAAACTGCCAGCCTCATTGGCGCATTGGGCAATAGCAGAGCACCCGAGCATGAAGCGTTAATCACTGAACATCTATCCAATAAAAGTGTCCGCATAGAAAAAGCCTCTATTCGGGCACTGGGAATGATGCAAACGCCAAATGCCTACAAAAATTTAGAGCAACATTTCTTTGACTCACCACACCGCAACAGAAAAGCGATGGTTAGTGCCCTTGGAAGCTTTCAAATGAGTGCCAAGGCCAGTGACAGTGTGCTGAATATTGCAGTGAATGATAGTAATGATGCAATACGCTACGTCGCAATTTCAGCACTTGCTAAACAACATAATCAGGCTGGAATAAAACCCATATTGCGCCAAGCACTAACAAAAGAAACCTCACGCCGCAATTTTAAAGCCATTGTCGAGTTGCTACATGCAAAGGAAAGTAAAGTGGCAAATTAAGCAAAGCCATGAATAAAAGCTAGACAGTGGCTCCATAAATGGGTGCCACTGCATAATTCCTTATGTTTAACTACTTAAGAGAAGTGGCGAACGCGGGACGTATCTTGTAAGAGTGGACCTCCAAGCGCTTCACATACTTTTAAGCTGACTCAAATTTTAGGCACAAAAAAACCGACTGTCTTTTTAAGAACATGCCGGTTGATTGCTCACTTCTTGTTTAAAAAGAAGTGGCGGATGCGGGACGTATCTTGTAAGAGTGAACCTCCTACTGCCTGCATCACAATTCCCTATATTTTACCACTTGAGAGAAGTGGCGGACGCGGGA
>NZ_JAKFZQ010000032.1:0-31382 GCF_021654245.1 Pseudoalteromonas sp. MMG022
ATTTAAAGCTTAGCTTTAAATTTTACTTTTAAAAAAACAAACCTTTAACAAGAGTTTTTTGGCCTGTCTTCCTAAGAGGCCGCTATCATATAGCATTCAATATTAAATGCAAGCGTTAACTAAGCGACTGTGTTCTAAACGCGCAAATATCAACCAAAATGCAATATTAGCTGCGATGATGTGGTGTGATGAGTTTTTGCCACTGCCAATCAGGATGACCCATGACGATAAAATCAGGGTTCTCAGTGATCTCTCGCTGGTTGTATGTAAGGGGGTTGAACTCAGCGTCTGTAATACAGCCTCCTGCTTCTTCCACTATCACCTGTGACGCTCCAGTATCCCATTCTCCCGTTGGGCCAACGCGCAAAAAGCAGTCTGCTTTTCCCTCAGCTATCATACATGCTTTGAGTGAGCATGAACCTAGTGCTACAGTATCAAACTGGCTATTTAGATACTGACTGACCGCTTCGAGCTTTTGTCTTCGGCTAACCGCTAGCGTTAGATTTTGTGGCGTTGCAACAAATATTTGTTGCTGTGATTGTGGCGTTCGTTTAAAAGCCCCCTGTCCTTTGGTTGCGTAATAAGTAGTTTGTTTTGCAGGCCAATAAATAACGCCTAATACAGGTTTATTATTCTCCACTAATGCAATATTTACCGCAAAATCTCCGCTTTGTAATATGAACTCCCCGGTACCATCCATAGGATCAAGTAACCAATAGCGCTGCCAATGCTCGCGTAGTGATAAGTCAGGTATGGGAGTTTCCTCCGACATAATTGGGATATCTGGCGCAATCTCCTTTAATCCTGCCATCAGCACTTCATTGGATGCTAAATCAGCTGCCGTCACAGGGGTATGGTCCGACTTTTCTTGTGCGCCGATATCTTCATTTTGATAGATATCCATAATAGCCTCGCCCGCTCGAATTGCCAGCGAGATGCAAGGTTCTAGCAGTTTTTGCATGTTAAACCTCCTGCGCCAAATATTGTTGCAGCAATAACAATGCAGCAACACTACGTGCCTCCGTAAAATCACTTTGTGCCAATAATGATTGCCACTGATCTAAAGGCCACTTTACGGTAACTAAAGGTTCTGGCTCATCACCTTCTAACTGCTCAGGATAAAGCTCTTTTGCTACGATAATGTGCATTTTGGCGTTAAAATAGCTCGGCGCCAAAGATAATGTTTTTAGATCGCAAAAGTATTTTGCACCAAAGCCAACCTCTTCTTTTAACTCTCGGTTGCCTGCTTCAGTCGGAGTTTCGCCTGGATCAATTAAACCTTTGGGAAACCCAAGTTGATAATTGTGTGTCCCTGCACAATATTCTCTCACTAATAATAGCTCATTTTCTGCAGTTATTGGCACTATCATCACAGCTCCTCGCCCCCCTCCTCTAATTCTCTCATATTGACGTTGTTCGCCGTTAGAGAACTGCAAATGCAACGCTTCTACGGTAAATAAGCGACTTTTTGCAGCCACTTCACATTGAATGATTTCTGGCGGATTTGGATGCTTTTTCTGTGACATAAGAATTAATTTGTTATCATGGCCATACACTTAATCATAAATCCTTTAATGATAAATGCCTATGCTAAATTGGTCTGAAATTGATACCGTCCTTCTAGACATGGATGGTACTTTGCTTGATCTACACTTTGACAGTTACTTTTGGCTACACGTGATCCCCACCGAACACGCCAAGAAACAAAATATCAGTTTTGAACAAGCCAAAGCAGATATTTTGGCACGCTATGAGGCCGTTCATGGGAAATTACAGTGGTATTGCTTAGATTATTGGCAAGAGCAACTAGGCCTGCCTATCATGGCGTTAAAAAGAGAAATTCAACACTTAATCTCAGTACGTGAAGATGTGCCAGAATTTCTTTCGGCGCTCAAAGATGCAGGAAAAGAGCTCATTCTTCTAACGAATGCCCATCCAGACAGTCTAAGTTTAAAGGTCGAGCTAACTGAGTTTGCACATCATATGGATGTACTCATTTCCACGCATGTATACGGTGTTAGCAAAGAAAGCCAATCACTATGGCAACAGGTGCAAGCGGATTTAGGGTTTGATAAGCGACGAACTTTGTTTGTTGACGACAGCCTAAGTGTATTAAACGCTGCACGAGAATTTGGTATTGGCCACCTACTTGCTGTGGCCAACCCAGACAGTAAATTGCCAGCGAATGTGATCACTGACTACTTATCTATCACCGACTATAGAACCTTATTACCTATCAAATAGTCCGTTACGCTGGGTAGCGTTGTTGCAGTCCAGCGTAAACATTTTTAGCAAAATCAGGATGTTCGGTGTCCAGACTCTTAACTACCTCAACAAGGTGCTCATTGTCTTCCTGTCCGTTCCATACCTTGATATAGCTGCCTTCTTTGTAGCCATGGTCTTGACGGAAAAAGTTCAAGGTGTTTTTACCGACGTAACCGCGATATAGATCATCAATATCCATACCGATTTGCTGCATACACCCTGCAAACGCTTTAGCATTAAATTGCTTGTCCGCCACAGCGCTGGCAGCCAACACTTCTAATGTTTGTTTGAAGTCATCTGACATTTGCGGCTGGCTAAGCTCCGTATCCAACTGCTCCGCTAACGCTTGGTAAGATGTTTTCCCATCAATACGTAGTGATAAACCAAAATGGAAAATATCAACCAGCTCTAAGATCACTTGTTCGGTATCTGGGGTTTGTTTCTTCCACCATTTCCAGCCATAGTGATCGAGCATTTCTGCACACTCAACCCAAATTGCGCGATACCATTCAAACCCTTGGTTAAACCATTGCTCATGTACTTTTGTGTTCATGGCATTTTGCATTTCTAACATCACGACTAGCTTAGTGATATTGGTTGACATTGCGCTCTCTCTTTATGCTGTGAAAAGGCCAACATCATACCCTAGCGAGATAATTTCTGCACTGGCTGGCCCGCAAATTTTGTTGTTTAAAAAGTGTTACTAACGGTTTTCCAAACGATTGTAATCAAATAAGCCATACTCTACTCCTCGGTACTTTTTAGCCACTTGATGCAGTAAGTCACTGTATTGCCAAAATTGAGGGTGAGTACGCCTTATCGCAAACTTAGCGGTAACATCTTGATATTGTTCTTCACTTTCCACAGCTTTCAACTGAGTTACAAATGCCTGAGTGTTTTGCTCATCAGCCAAATACCAAATCGCCTCTGGATAATCACCAATAAAACCGGGGACCAGTGTGGCCGTATCTTCTTCATAAGCCCGCTGGCCATCTTCATTCAACAGACTCGAGATATTGTAATGTGCGTTGTGATGAAGCAAGGTAAACGCCTTATGCGCTCCGTTTTGCTGCCTTTGCAAAATGAAAGACACTTGAGGCAGAACATTAATAGCCTTATGGGGAAGGCTGTTTAACTGAGCGAGCACCGAAGATTCAGATGTATGGTCGTAACGCTTGCTCAATACGGGATTAAGCGCCGTTTTTATCTTTTCGTATAGCTCAGTTTTGGGATCATCCGTAACATATTCAATACCCGTAGGCGCTGCCAGTAGAGTCTTGCGATTAATAAATTCACTTAAGCTAATATGAGAGCGGCGATACCAGTGGTTTTTAACCTCTTGACGCTCGTCTTGAGGCAACAAGTTAATAAAGTTTTGCTCACCTTCCAGACGTAGGAAGTCCATGTACAAGCGAGTGATTAGCTGATGTCCAATGTTACCGTATACATCAAACCCTGCCACCAGCAGATAGTGGATCCGTTCAAATAAGGCGTAATCTAACAGCCACATGGTTTTTGGCGCTTGTCCAACAAACCCTTTAACCACTGTAGCGCTATCAAAGTGACGAAACACCGTCAGTGCTGCGTTGTCATTATGGCCATCCCCTTGCCAAATTAAATCAGTGGTCAGTAGTTTGCCATCAGCCAACAGTTCGTTCGCTAATTTAGTCTTGGCGCGTATATATTCATGCTGACGATTTGCATACTTGATCCAGCTTGGCAGCGGTAATACATTGCTTTGTTCCGCCGCTGGTAATGCCAAGTCATCTTCGTGCTGTAAGAGTAAATCGCTAACGGCTGGTACGCTGTTTTTTTCTGGATCAATGAATGCAACCCAAAACTGATCATTGATCACATTCAGCGCAATTTGGCCGCGGCAAACAGGACCCTTGATGTATCCCTTGATGATAAGCTCCGCCTCATCAAGCATAAATTGATATTTTGACTTAACTGGAATGACTGAGAACACCTTGAAAGGGTTAGAGGCTACTTTCGGCTCATAGCTAGGTAGCTTCTCTACCTGATAATCCGGTGTAATAAATTGCGAATACAGACGAGACATTTTGTGATCAGTCAGCGCCAACGGCATATGGGTTTTTGCTAGTATGCTGCTACGATCATGCATCAATCTATAATAGACTCTGCTCACGCCAGGGTCATCATATGGTCGCCGAGTTGAGATTAATTCTATGGGCTTTCCAGGGGGCGTTTTTGAACGCACTAGTTTAAAAAAGTTAGGAGAGCTGCTGGCATTGACCTTTGGAAAATAAATATGAGCGAGATACCAATGTTCATAGATGTATCTTGCTGCCAATTGGTATTTTAGTTCATGTTGATTTAAAAACTGCTCCCAGCGCTCAACCTGCTGCAATTCTTGCGGTGTGGGAGGCGCTACCTGTGCCATTTTGGCACCTTGTTTGAGCCAAGTTTCTAGTTGCTTAAATTCACTATGAGAAATTGCGGGCAATCCATACGGCATTCCAGCATGAGGTTTAGTTTTTGCCAAGCTGGCAAATTCATCCATACTCGGACAACTTTGTTGTCTATCTAAAGAAAAATCAAATTCATTCCCAAGCACCCCTTGTTCTGGGAATGGGTGACTCATTTTTAGCAGCAGGCTGTTGTATAAAACACTGCCTGCTAGGTTCGCTTGCTCACTCTGGTGGCGCTCATTTAATACGGGCGTAAAGCCTTTATCACGCCACTGTTGTGTGTTATCCGCATCAAATAGCAACCTGCTTGGTGACTGGGCCAGTAAACGAGTGCCATTGTAAACACGCTCTTTACTCAGGCCTCGGTCAACCCCTTCGGGAGAAGACAATTTGAGCTGACATGGCGCATCATAACAGCCATGACACACTACGCAGCGTTGCTCCAACACAGGTTTAACCAACTGCAAATACCCAGCCCCTTCACCGTTGGAGGGGCCAACGTCACGCACCTGTACATGCTGAGGGCCATAAATGTCATCGTAGTGGCTAAAGCCAATTGCCACACACCCCGACAGCACCATAGCCATAAATATCATCCACCAGGTACGTGTTCTCATCAGCTATCCTCTTCTTCACCTAAGTCAAAAGTTGGCATCATCTCCATAGGTGGAGAAATAAAAACTTGATCGTTATCCAAGCTCAATACCGCACTGAGCACTGGTCCATGATTCAACAACAGTTGGGCTTGGTGTTGTGCATTGAGCAAAGCTTCAAACTCCGCCTGTTGCGCATGGAGTTGATAATCTTCCAAATTAATACTCATGTTTTCTTCCGCCTTGGGGTTTTGGCACAGATTTGCCAACAGCGTTTCATCCAGCACCACCTCCATAATAAGGTCTGGAGAGGCCATATCACGTTGTTCCAATTGATCATTCAGTAAAAATAGCGGCAAGCTTAGAGGTGTATTTTCAGATAATTCCATGATTGTATTTTGTATTGAGAGCCGATTAGATTCTCACATACTAGCATAAAATAACTGAATCTCAGTTGATTGATGGCTTACCCTGTGCCCAAAATAAGCCATATAAAAACCCCGCAGAATTATTACCAAGGCAGGGTTTCGCCACTTGAGTGCCAAAAACCCCCTGTATTTTCAATCGTGAGTTCAGCAATGCGTTGGCACAATCGTTCAGCAGCTAATTGCGGTGATATGTCCCCAGCAAAGTTCACCATCTGTGTTTGTACAAAACCGGGGTGAAATAGTCCGACAGCAATGTTTTGCGCCTTTAACTCATGCGCTAAACTCACACTGGCAGCATTAAGGGCTGCTTTTGACATTCTATAGCCGATATAACCACCAGAGCCATTATCTGCAATAGAGCCCATACGGCTTGTGATCATCGCTATTTTACTATTTGCTTTAAGCAAAGGCAGCAAACTATGCACAACACGCAATGGCGCAACGGCATTGACTTGTAATTGGCTATCAATCGCAGCAAAGTCCATATTGTCGAGTGTTTCATTGTGGAACACACCTGCATTGTTGATCAGAATATCAATGCTTTTCCCAGCGAGCGTTGCCGGCAGGGTTGCCACTTGCTGTGCATCACTCACGTCGACACCAGCTACCACTGTGACATTAAGCGCGCTTAGCTCATCAGAGGGTTGGCGTACCACGGCTGTTACGTCATAACCTTGCGCCAAATATTGCTTGCAGAACTCCAAGCCAATCCCACGGTTTGCACCTGTCACAAGCACATGTTTATTCATAACTGACTCCTTTTATGTCTCTCGTTAAGTTGCTCTGAGTATACTCACTCAAACCAGACAAATCATATTCAGATAATGCTCTGCTATGCTGATGGTACACACAGTTTGATGGAAGCTGCGAAAGAGTGCGATCTTAAGGCGACCATTTTACCCAGTATCGAACCTGAGATTTAGGCCGGTTCGCAAAGACCGGCCAATCAGTGTATCAAAGTTGATTAAGCCACTTTTGTACGGCTGACTTGGGATAAAGCACTTCTTTAAATAAGCGATGGCGCTCATAAACTAGAGCGCGCTCTTGTGCAGGTAGCCCTGATTGCACTTTACTGTGGTGGGCATTAAATCGCGCGATGATATTAAATTGCTGTGCACTTTTGTCCTTCATACGGGCTAAATTTTTTTGCAGGTAGCTTCGTACATCATCCGCGGTCATCAACCCCTTCGCGTCTGGGTTCATTAACTCTTTTTTTAATGCTGAACGAATTCCCATATTGTTTGCTCCTCTTTGTAAATTGCAACAATCAACTCATTCAATTTTGGCAGCAAAATACACGCCAATTACTTCAGTTACATTAAAGACAGGCAAATAGCATAAAAAGTTTCGTCACTCATCGCAGCAACGAGGTATACTAACGCAAACGATTAGAACGTGAGCAGAATATGTTTGAAGAGCACTCAGATTATATCGAGATCGAGTTGGAAGAAGAACCAATAGAGCTGTGTAATCTATTGAAAGTTCTAGATTTAGCAGACACTGGCGGACAGGCTAAAATGTTGATTGGCGAAGGCTATGTAGCCGTAAACGATGCTCTTTGCACAGTGAAACGCAAAAAGCTTTATTCGGGTGACACCCTATCTTTTGATGGTGAAAGCTACCGCCTAACTTTAGCTGAGGGTGTAGAACCCGCTGTGCGCCCAGCACCAGCAGATGAACCCAAAGAGGTGCAAACAGCACCAACGCAGCGCAAAAAACGCAATAGAAGCCGCAAAGACAAAAAGGACAGTAACACCGGTCGCAAGCCGATCTCTTTTGGCTAAAACAGCCCAATGACTTGAATTTTTGCAAACGATCACAATACAGTTAGTCATATGGCTAAAAAATATGCCGCAAGGTATGCGGCATATGCCAATCATCGCTTCAGCAAATCATAAAGCGGAGGCAGTATGCAAAATTCATTTGATACTCTGACCCAGCTGACCATTGATCAGCAACAAGTTCACCTCTATTCACTGGAACGCTTAGGCGCTAAAGCTCGGCGACTGCCATTTGCATTAAAAATCTTGCTAGAAAACCTGCTACGTCATGAAGACGGTCGTACCGTTCGTAAAGAAGACATTGAACAACTTCTCAATTGGGAAGCCAAAGCGACACCAAAGGCTGAAATTGCCTTTACACCTGCTCGGGTCGTCATGCAGGACTTTACCGGCGTACCTGCAATTGTAGATCTGGCGGCGATGCGAGAGGCGATGGCAAAGCTTGGGGGCGACCCAAACAGAATAAACCCACTCTCTCCTGCTGAGCTTGTTATCGATCACTCAGTTCAAGTTGACGAATACGGCCACGCTGGTGCCTTTGATTTAAATGCAAAGTTGGAATATCAACGCAATAAAGAGCGCTACGAATTTTTACGCTGGGGTCAATCCGCCTTTGATAATTTAACGGTGGTGCCCCCCGCCACCGGCATTGTGCATCAAGTAAACCTTGAGTATCTAGCTAGAGTCGTATTTAAAAATACCGAGCAAGGAGAAGCCATCGCCTACCCTGACACACTTGTTGGGACCGACTCGCACACAACTATGATCAACGGTTTAGGTGTACTGGGCTGGGGTGTTGGAGGTATCGAAGCTGAGGCCGCCATGCTTGGTCAACCAATCAGTTTACTGATCCCACAGGTGGTTGGTTTTAAGCTAGAGGGAAAATTACCAGAAGGTACCACCGCAACAGATTTGGTACTGACCATTACACATCGACTACGTCAACACGGCGTCGTGGGTAAATTTGTCGAGTTTTTTGGCGATGGGCTTGCCCAATTGCCATTAGCTGATCGTGCCACCATTGCCAATATGGCCCCAGAATATGGCGCCACTTGCGGTATTTTTCCAATTGATGAGGAAACGATTTCCTATCTTCGCTTAACCAATCGTAGTGAAGAACAACTTGCACTGATTGAAGGGTATGCCAAACACCAAGGCATGTGGCGAGAAGCAGGTGATGAGCCCCAGTACAGTGATGTACTCACCTTGGACTTGAGCTCCGTGGTTCCTTGTATTGCAGGTCCAACCCGACCACAAGACAGTATCAATTTAGACGAAGCTGGCAGCGAGATAAAAAATCACCTCAAAGTAATGCAAGACCAACGCAACGAGAGTCATCTGAGTAAGGATGAGGCACAAATCGTTGCTGAAGGCGGGCAGTCCAAAGACCCACTCGGTGAAGCACAAGTATTTGGTTTTGCTGAGCTTGAATATAATAACCAGAACATACAACTTGAAGACGGAGCCTGTGTGATTGCAGCGATTACCAGTTGCACCAATACGTCAAACCCGAGTGTCATCCTAGCGGCCGCTTTGGTTGCCAAAAAAGCCAACGAGCTGGGTATTAAGCCTAAACCTTGGGTTAAAACGTCTTTAGCTCCTGGCTCTAAGGTCGTCACCGACTATCTCAAACAAGCCGATTTACTTACCCACCTAGAAGCTCTGGGATTCAATCTGGTTGGTTATGGCTGTACCACCTGTATTGGGAACTCAGGACCACTACCAAAAGAGATCAGCGATGCAATCAATCGCCATAAATTAATTGTGAGTTCCGTGCTCTCAGGGAACCGTAACTTTGAAGGACGCATTCACCAAGATGTTCGAATGAACTTTTTAGCCTCGCCGCCTTTGGTGGTAGCTTATGCGCTCGCTGGGCGCACCAACATTGATGTTTACAATGAACCGCTTTGCCAAAACGCCAACGGCGATGACATTTACTTGAAAGATATCTGGCCCAGCGTAAGTGAAGTTCAGCAACTGGTTGATGAAACCGTTACCCAAGCGATGTTTGCCAAAAACTACGCCGAAGTTTACAGCGGTGATGACAACTGGCAACAGATCAGCACCCAAGCCAGTGAGCTCTACCCTTGGCAAGAAGACTCTACCTATATCCGCCATGCACCATTTTTTGCCAACATGAGTAAAAACCCTCCGGGGTTACCTCATATCAAAGGAGCTCGATGTTTGGCCAAGCTCGGGGACTCTGTGACAACAGACCATATTTCTCCCGCTGGCAATATTAAAGCACAATCCCCTGCGGGCAGTTATTTGCAACAGCAAGGAGTTAAGGCCAGCGAATTCAACTCGTATGGGTCTAGGCGAGGAAATCATGAAGTGATGATGCGTGGTACGTTTGCCAATGTACGCTTGCGCAACCAACTGGCGCCGGGCACAGAAGGCGGCGTAACCCGCTTAATACCTGACGGCAAAACCATGAGCATTTTTGATGCTGCTATGAGTTATCAAGAAACTAATACGCCTCTAATTATCTTAGCTGGCAAGGAGTATGGCACTGGCTCTTCTCGAGATTGGGCAGCAAAAGGGTCGCTGTTGCTTGGCGTCAAAGCCGTCATCGCACAAAGTTATGAACGTATACACCGTTCAAATCTAATAGGCATGGGTGTACTACCGCTGCAATTCAAGCACCCAGATAGCCACGAGTCACTCAACTTAAGTGGTGAGGAAAGCTTCGAAGTAATGGGGTTATGCGACAACTGCGATGAAGTTAAAATTATCGCCAGTAAAGAGGATGGCAAGCAACTTGAGTTCTTGGTAGATGTTAGAATCGATACTCCCAAAGAATGGGATTACTATCAGCATGGTGGCATTTTGCAATATGTACTCAGAAACATGCTTGAAAATGACTAGCCTTGTGTTGCGACGGCCACAAATGCTGTCGCAACTTCTTTTAAAATCAGTGACGCAAAGTCACATATCCAATACACTGGGCCAGCCAAAGAATTAACAAGGAACCCTATGTCTATCTGGTATCGCCCAATCACTCTAGCATTTTGCCAACAACTTGATGAAGGTGTACATGGTAAAGGCTCCTTAATGAAAACCTTAGACATCAAAATAACCGAAATCGGTGATGACTACCTCGTTGCTACCATGCCAGCCACACCAAGTCATCACAATCCGCTAGGTATGGTCCACGGTGGAGCAAATGTCGCATTAGCAGAAACTGTTGCCAGCTATGCCGCTAACTTTGCTGTGGATTTCGAGCACTATTACTGTGTCGGCCAAGAGATCAATGCAAATCACCTAAAAGCATCCAGAAATGGCATATTAAGAGCAATAGCCAAGCCACTGCATCTAGGCAAACGGACCTCTGTATGGGAAGTTAAAATTACCAATGCGACGGGAGAGTTATGTTGTGTTAGCCGCATGACAGCGGCTATTGTTGCCCGCCCTCAGACGAATACTTAGCGATGATTTGCTGATAACGGCCGGTTTTTTTAAGTTCTGCTAAGCCTAAATTAAAGCGCTCGATAATTTCTTCTGCCTGTGGGTGCGCTCGATTCACACCAATATGTAGTGGCCAGCTCAGCAAAACGGGCAGATGTGCAATGAGCGCTCTGAGTTCAGGTGCTTTCTTTTGCTCATGTGCAAATGCCAAAACATCTGCAATGGCAAAATCTGCTCGGCGTTTATAAACCATCTCTAAGCAGGCTTGCAAACTGTGTACATCTATCACTTTAACCTTTTCAATACTTTCCAATAATTCGTGATATGCATAGCCTCTTATTGCAGCAACCGTTTTATAACGTAAACTTTTTGCGCCCCGAAAATCAGCGTGGCTATCTTGGTGGCTCACTACAGCCAATTCATTGTGGAAGTAAGGCTGGCTAAACAAAATCGTTTTATGGCGTCGTTCAGTCCACCATAGTGCGGCTATCAAGTCGACTTTACGCTCTTCTAATAGTATTAGCATGCGACTAAATGGCGCGGTTTGGATCTCCAGCTCAATACCTTGACTATCAAACGCAGCGTGCAAAATATCATTCACTAGCCCCGAACCATCACTTTCAATGTACGGAGGCCAAGGGTTGTGTCCACCCACCACTTTCATCACCTGAGCCTGCGCGCTGACAACACACACAAGTAGTACATACAGGGTTAGCTTAAGGGGTTTAACCATACATAATTCTGTCATAATATTTGTAATCATTAGTGTAGCTGACAGATAATAATTCGCGGCACTTTTTGCTAATCAGGGCTGCAAGCCACCATATCGGTCTGTTACAAGCAAACTTAAAACGCCACCAGTCGTAGTAGCTAAGTCTTGCCTTTGCTACCATATCGATATCTCATTTATATAGATGTATTTTATGGAACAAGTAGATACGTTAATCATTGGCGCGGGTGTGGTTGGGCTTGCCATCGCAGCCACCCTCAGTGAGCATCAAGACACCATTGTTATTGAACAACATAGTCAGTTTGGCGAGCACACTAGCAGCCGTAACAGCGAAGTGATCCATGCCGGTATTTACTATCCACAGAATAGTTTAAAAGCACGGTTGTGCGTTGCAGGAAAGGGGCTACTGTACACACATTGCCAGCGCTACCACGTACCAGTACAACAGATTGGTAAAGTGCTTATTGCCACCAACGAGTCAGAAATCGAAAAATTACACTCTCTAGTCGCACAGGCCAACAACAATGGCGTTACCGACTTACAATTTCTCACCACATGCCAATTGCGAGAGAGGGCCCCAGAGATAAACGCGCTCACTGGGGTCTGGTCGCCTTCAACTGGAATTGTCGACAGCCACCAGCTGATGTTGTCATATCTCAATAAACTTTCTCAACATGGCGGTCATTACGTTAACAATACCCGATTTATCAAGGCACATTTTGAGGAAGGGCATTTTGTTGTCACTCTTGCATGCGCTGAAGAGGAGTTTCATCTCAAATGTAAGTATTTAATAAATGCAGCAGGGCTTTTTGCACAGGCATGTGCCAACAACATTGACGCCCTAGCCACACACCATATTCCACCGCTACACTACTGTAAGGGGCAATACTTTAGCTATCAGGGCAGGCACCCGTTTAAGCATTTGTTGTATCCGATGCCCGAACAACATGGACTCGGCATCCATGCAACCCTAGACTTGGCAGGTCAGCTCAAGTTCGGACCAGATACCGAATTTATCGAGCAGCTTGATTACACGCCAAACGAGCAGGCAAAGCCGCGCTTTATTGACGCAATAAAACGCTACTGGCCAAAACTCGACAGTACCCGCTTACAACTCAGCTATTGTGGAGTACGCCCTAAGCTACAACTACAAGGGTCGCTAGACTTCGTTATCCAAGACTATCATCACCATGGTATTAAAGGGTTGATCAATTTGTTTGGGATTGAATCTCCAGGGCTCACCGCAAGTTTGGCGATCGCACATAAAGTTGCTAAACAAGTCAGTATTGAGCGCGAGTGATGCTGCGCGCTAAATACCCTCTATAGCCTTATCTATCTTTTTCGTTCTCTCGTCCATCAACTTTTGAATGTTTTTAGCATCCTTCATCAGTTGCTTGATTTCACTTGGGCTTAGTGCGGATGGAGTTTTGAGCTTAGTGTCTATATGTGCTTTTTGCGTTGCTAGTTCTTTTAGAATAGCGGTGTCTTCAGCGGCCATTATGGTGACCTTGCTGGTATCTAAGGTATGAGTTTGGCTCTTTCCTTTGGTATTTGGTTGATCTGAATATACCCAATTCCCATTGGCATCTTGCCATTTATAGATGGTACCGCCAGATGCATCAGCCGAGGAGCCAGTCACATTCTGAACTGATTTATTAAGCTTACTTTGCGCGTCTTTGAATACATTATCGGTCGCCCCCTGTGCCTTTTCAGCTATCGCCTGCAAGCTTAACCAAGGTTTGCCATCAGGCCGTTTGAGCACAAACAAAGAACCCACACCAATAAACATCACCATAACCAATATATAACTAAAATACTTCACTGTACTTTGATCTCTAGAAGAACATCTTGAAAAGTCTAACATGCTTACTCGAAGGTGAAAATGGCACAGTCAATTGCCAATAAATTGGCCGAGAGATTTAAAAAGGACCTATTTAAGCAAAACGATCTGCTACTTGCATCCAAAATTAATCTCTCAAAGCATTCGCAAAAAACTCCCACTTGTATGACACAGAAGCGGTCTCACCTGTTTCTCGCACTAGTTAGCAGTTGGCCTCTGCAATTTAGATACCTAAGGCTCTAACCTCTGAGATTTTCCATATTGACCATCATTATGTTGCTCCTTGCCTACAGCATTCATGTGCCCCAAAAGAACAGTGATGGCATTGATAGAAGAAGCATACTTTTATAGTGGCATCCATGTTTGTACTGTTATTTGCTGCAGCGAACAGCTTACCATGGCTATTTTTCAATCCGTGTTGCGCGTCGTAAGTAATGCACAAAGGGATAGCTTTCTGATAAGCAATAAAAAAGCACAACTCTAGGTTGTGCTTTTATGTGTCCCCATGGCTTGGAGATTTTAAATGCCGTCACCATCAATGTGTAAACCACACTCACGGTTTAGGCCAAAGAAACGCGTTTCTTCTTCACTCATACCCGGTTCAAGTTTACGTGTCGTGTGTACATCTCCCATCGATACATACCCTTGCTCCCAAAGCGGGTGATAGGGTAAATCATGCTTGGTTAAGTATTGATAAACATCACGATTGTTCCATTCTATGATTGGATACACCTTCACCGTGCCGCGGCTAATCTCAAGTATTTGCTTATCAGCACGGGTGGAGGCCTGATCACGACGTAAACCACTAAACCAAGTACCCGCGTTCAAGTCTTTCAGTGCACGGGTCATCGGCTCAACTTTATTCAACGCATTGTACTGTTTAATACCCTCTTGTCCTTGCTCCCACAATTTACCGTACTTGGCTTCTTGCCAAGCAGGGCTAATTGGCGCTCGGTACACTTTTAAATTTAAATTTAAACGCTCTGTTAGGTAGTCCACAAACTGATAGGTTTCTGGAAATAAATACCCTGTATCTGTAAGTACAACCGGGATGTCGCTACGCTCTGAAGTCACTAGGTGCAACATCACCGCGGCCTGAATACCGAAACTTGAAGATAGAAAAGCAGTATCTGGCAAATGCTCCAGCGCCCAAGCCACTCGCTGTTGTGGACTCATAGGCAGCAATAGTTCATTGGCTTGTGCCAACAATGCTGTTTGCGCTTTTCCACTTAACTGTAAGAGCTGTTTGTAATCACTCATTCTCATTCCCAGCATGGCAAACCGATGCTTGCCAGTTTACTTGTTAGTTACGCATGAAAGTCTGTTTTTGACACTTTCACTTCAGCCACAATGCCTTTTCGAATCACAAAGTCTCCAAAGCATTCGTCACTGTGACGTTCTTGTACCCACTGACCTATCAACTCATCCAAGGCTGGTAGATAAACGTCTTCGCCGACATTTTCTAAATACAGTTTGGGTACTCGGGTTCCTTCACGGTTACCACCTAGGTAAACATTGTATTTACCTAAGCCTTTACCGACTAAGCCGATTTCAGCCAACATCGCGCGGCCACAGCCGTTAGGGCAACCGACTACACGCAAGATAATACTGTCATCAGCTACGCCGTGCTTATCTAGCAGGCCCTCGACTTGAGTCACTAGCTCAGGTAAATATCGCTCGGCCTCTGCCATTGCCAACGGACATGTTGGCAAAGCTACACACGCCATTGAATTTTTGCGTTGTGCCGTGTGCTCATCGTTGATCAAGCCATGCTCACGTGCCAATTGCTCAATAGTGGCTTTTTGATCCGCAGGCACACCCGCAATGATCAGGTTTTGGTTTGCCGTCATACGGAAGTCACCTTGGTGAATTTGGGCGATCTTGCGACAACCTGTTTTCAACGGTTTACCTGGGTAGTCCAAAATGCGGCCATTTTCGATAAATAAGGTCAAATGGTGTTTACCATCAATTCCTTCCACCCAACCAAAGCGATCTCCACGATGAGTGAACTCATACGGACGGCTTGGTTCAAACTCAACACCCGCACGTTTTTGGACTTCTGCTTTGAAAGCATCCGCGCCAAATGTATCCAAGGTGTATTTGGTTTTAGCGTTTTTACGGTTAACGCGGTTACCCCAATCACGCTGCACCGACACAACGTGTTCAGCTATTTTTAAGGTGTGCTCAAGTGGAATAAATCCAAAATCATCCGCTTTGCGTGGATACGTGTTCACATCACCATGAGTCATTGCTAAACCGCCACCAACCAGCACGTTGAAGCCCACTAACTTGCCGTTATCGGCAATAGCCACAAAGTTTAGGTCGTTCGCATGTACGTCCACTTCGTTGTTTGGTGGAATTGTCACCGTAGTTTTGAATTTACGAGGCAAATAGGTCGACCCTAAGATCGGCTCTTGTGTAGTCTCAGTTTTTTCACCATTGAGCCAGATCTCTGCGTATGCTTTGGTATGTGGTAACAAATGCTCAGAGATCTTAGTCGCCCATTCGTATGCTTCTTGGTGCAACTGTGATTCAACCGGGTTGGTCGTACACAGCACGTTTCGGTTTACATCCCCTGCAGTAGCGATTGAGTCAATCCCAACGCTATTAAGCATTTGGTGCATTTCTTTGATGTTTGGCTTCAGTACTCCATGAAATTGAAACGTTTGACGTGTTGTTAAACGAATACTGCCATACATAGACTTTTCTTCAGCAAACTTATCAATTGCAAGCCACTGACTAGGCTTAATAATGCCACCGGGCATACGAGCACGTAACATGACATTATGTAATGGCTCTAATTTTTGCTTTGCTCGCTCAGGGCGAATATCTCTATCATCTTGCTGATACATGCCGTGAAAACGGATCAGCTGAAAATTATCTGCCGTAAAACCACCTGTAAGCGGGTCTTTAAGATCGGCTTCAATGGTGCCACGCAAATAGTTACTTTGTGTTTTTAAGCGTTCGTTATCAGCAAATTTAGCATTTGGATCAAGTTTGCTGTTTGGTTTGTATTCGGTGCTCATGGCTTATCCTAAAAATTCTACTGTGACGGTCAGTGTTATGTACTTAAATGCTTCAGACAGCCGATTAGTACACGTCTTTTTGATAACGGTTCTGGCTACGCAAGTCTTTTAGATACTGCTCAGCCTGTTCATCATCTTTGCCACCATGGGCTTTAATAATGTCGATCAAAGCTTGGTGAACATCTTTAGCCATACGTGTGGCATCACCACACACATAAAAATGTGCACCCTTTTCAAGCCATGCAAAGACTTCTGCACCTTTTTCGCGTAAGCGGTCTTGTACATAGATTTTCTCAGCTTGGTCGCGGCTAAATGCTAAATCTACCTTGCTTAGCAAGCCCGACTTCACATACCCTTGAATTTCAACTTGGTATAGGAAATCTTGTGTAAAGTGTGGGTTCCCAAAGAACAACCAGTTTTCACCTGCCGCCTCACGCGCATCACGCTCTTGTAAAAACGCTCTAAACGGAGCGATCCCCGTACCCGGTCCCACCATGATCACTGGCGTGTCATCATTTGCAGGCAAACGGAAATTGTCATTGTGCTCGCTAAATACTTTAACTTTTGCACCCTCTTGTGCACGATTTGCCAAGTAGCCCGAACAACCACCAAAATGCTGTTCACCAAAGGCGTCAAACTCAACCAAACCCACAGTTAGATGTACTTCGTCTTCGACTTCAGTTTGACTAGACGCAATCGAATACAAACGCGCTTGCAGTTTACGGCAACAGTCAACTAAAGACTGCGCATCAATTGCCGCAGGATTTTGCTTGATCACATCAAAAATTTGTCTTGCTTCTATGTACTCACGCAAAGCTGCTTTATCTTCAACCAATGCTTGTAATTGGACATTGTTGGTCGCCTGTGCATACTTCTCTACAAAACCAGGATATGACTGGGTCAGTTCCAGCTTTTCAATTAATGCATCTCGCACTGCAATGCTTTCACCTGCAACTGTCACTTTTGTATCATCAGCAATAGCGAGTAACTCTAGTACCTCATCCACCAGCGCTTCATCGTTTAGGAAATACACACCCAGCGAATCACCTGGTAAGTAACGAATGTCAGAGCCGTCTAAAGAAATTTCGACATGGCGAACATCTTTCGTTGAGTCACGACCTGTAATTTTTTGCACCACAGACAGCTCTGCGGCAAATGGATTTTGCTTCGTATACTGACTTGAAGCGCTCGCCACAGCGCCAGGCATGCTCACCACATTAGTTGCGGCGTCCTGCTGTGACTTCAGTTCAGGTTCAAATACATCCAATGCACCGGCAATCCACTGAGTTGCAAGCTCCTCGTAATCGACATCTAGCTCTGCACGCTGATAAACCACATCTGCGCCCAAATTGGTCAAACGCTGCTCAAAATCCTTGGCGGTTTGGCAGAAGAATTCATAGCTGGTGTCACCGAGTCCGATTACGGCTACTTTCACACCTTCTAACTTTGGCGCCTTTTTACTTGCCAAAAACGCGTGTAACGATTCAGCATCTTCAGGCGGCTCACCCTCACCATACGTTGACACAGCAATTGCAAGAAACTTCTCTTTCTTCAGCGCAGAAGTTTTGTAGTCCGCCATATTTACCAGCTTAACACTCAGCCCTCTAGACTCAGCCTGCGCCTTCAACTGGCTTGCTACAGCTTTAGCATTGCCTGTTTGAGAACCATATAAAATTGTTAACGGAGCAGCTTCTACAGCCGCCGCTTGCGTGCCCGCTCCCCCTGCTAATGCAGCAGAGTTTGCATTGGCTGCCAAATAACCGCTTACCCAGGCTTGCTGGATGGGGTTTAGTTCGGCCACTAAACCTTGTAATTTCTGCACTTGCTCTTGCGTAAGCGGGCTGGCCGCAGCGCTAAGTTGACTTAACAACATTGAATAATCCCCGTAACCCTAAAACGTCTCTTGCTTAAATGTGTTGCTTCACTTGCTCAATCATAACGTATAACAAGTTATTTCATAGTTTGAAGCATACTGATCTATGCAGACAACAAAAAGACAAAGATCTGCTTTTATATTCCTTTTGGTTATTAATAACCAAAAACACCAACAAAAACAGATTAAAAGATTTGCTTTAAAAATCACCACTCTAATATTAACATTGCAATAACAAAGGTTCAGTAAGCTCGGCCTTTGTTTAAGTAAAAGCAAAAATATTAAATCTAATAAAAGAGATCAAAAATGAAACACGGGAAAACATCCTATAAACAAAAGCTTGCGTTTGCGCTAAGTGCAGCACTTTGCAGCCAATATGCCGCAGCACAAGTAAGTAATGGTGACTTCGAAAATTGGCAACAAAACCAGCCAACTGGCTGGACGACCATTGATTCAGGTATTGCCGTAAGCGCAACAAGTAATATCGTAAAAACTGGCCAAACTGCTGCACAAGTAACCGTAACGACAGGCACGCAAAGTAGCACAGATTTACAGCAGCTCGTTGCGGTGCAAGCAGGGCAAACATATACCTTTAGCACTTGGGTTTATCATACTGAAGGTGGCGTTAAAGCAAGGCTTGTGGTTGATGGTTATCATGGTTACTCAGATCCATTTACTTTAAATCAGTGGCAGCAGATCAGTCATTCGTATACCGCCAGCACCGACACATCTATCTCGGTTGGCCTACGCTTTTATGACGGCACCGGCTTTGACGGCAATGAAGTGGTGTATATCGATGACTTTCAACCAACCACGACAACCACTCCCCCACCAACTGGCTGCCAAAACACTGAACTCAACCTATCTTTAACCACTGATAATTACGGCTCAGAAACCAGCTGGACATTGACTAATAGTAGCAACACCCAAGTAGCAGGTGGCAACGGCTACGCGAGTAATACTACCTACAACGAGTCTTTGTGTGTTGTGGATGACAGCTACACATTCACCATGCTGGACAGCTATGGTGACGGTATGTGTTGTAGCTACGGTAATGGCTCTTATAGTTTAACGGGTCCAACGGGAACATTAGCTTCAGGTAGCAGCTTTACTACACAGCAGCAACATACCTTTACTATTGGCAATGATAATGGCGGTGGCACACCAACCGACCCATCACAATACTACGCTTCAGCGGCAGGTTTAACTGGCTTTGCACTAAAGAGTGAGTTGCACAGCATTATTAGCAGCCACCAATCACAAGGTTACTCAGCTATTTGGCAATTTATCGACCAGTCAGAGCGTGATATCTATTTTGAAAATGATAACTCGGTTTTAGACCGCTACTCAGAAAGACCAAACGGCAGCGATGCGGTAACTTATGTTGCTGTGACCAATCAATGTGGCACATACAGCATTGAAGGTGACTGTTACAACCGAGAGCATTCGTTTCCAAAGAGTTGGTTTGGCGGCAAAATAGAGCCTATGAACTCTGATATTCACCATATCTTCGCCACCGATGGATATGTCAACGCCAAGCGCAGCAACTATCCATTTGGTGAAGTAGCAAGCGCCACATACACCTCAAGTAATGGCAGTAGACTTGGCTCAGCCGCATCTAGCCTGAATTATTCAGGCACAGTATTTGAGCCTATCGATCAATTTAAAGGCGACTTTGCAAGAGCCTACTTTTATATGGCTACTCGCTATGAGAATGTGATCAGCACTTGGCAAAACAATACTGAGTACAGTAATGCTGTAC
This sequence comes from Pseudoalteromonas sp. MMG022, assembly GCF_021654245.1. NCBI lineage: Bacteria > Pseudomonadati > Pseudomonadota > Gammaproteobacteria > Alteromonadales > Pseudoalteromonadaceae > Pseudoalteromonas > Pseudoalteromonas sp. MMG022. The sequence goes on from NZ_JAKFZQ010000032.1 coordinate 20,139, forward strand.
TTGATGGCAGTGCTAATCAGGTGTTTGAGCCTTGGGTTATTGCCATGCTAAAACGCTGGCATGAGGCTGACCCTGTGGATGCAATTGAACAAGCACGCAACCAAGCGGCTCACGAGTTTCAAGGCAACCGCAACCCATTTGTAGACCACCCTGAGTTTGTACAGCAGATCTGGTAAACAACTAATCTAGCCAAAAAAAAGCCACCGGTCGGTGGCTTTTTAGTTTTCGCTTCTAACTAGTTTTTATGAATAAAAAGGCGGCCTACTCCTTCAGGCCGCTAACCGACTCAACGGGAAATCACCTAGGGTTGATGGTTAAGGGAGATAAACTGATTTTGGCATTACCACTGGCTCCCATGTAACCTGTGTATTGCTGACCTTCAAATAAGGTATAAAAAACATCTACATAGTCATCGTCATTGGTAAACCACGAATCTGGCATGGCTTTGATAAGCTGGTTGGTCAGCTGTGGAATAATCGCGTAACCTTGCACATTGGGGTCAGGAATGGTGCGCATAACCTGAGTGACAATGTCTAAGAAAGTCGTCGCGAGAGTTTTGTAATTAGTGTTGTCATCTTGCTCCATTAGCAGCAAGTCCGCAGCTTGCCAACGATAACGTTCCCAATGAATGATGATTTGATTAGGAGTGTAATCACGACCATCATGATCTAAGTACGGCATGTCAACGATATCCAGCACCGGCTCATCGCGACTTGGGCTCACACCCGTTACAACTCCGTATACTTCTGCTGCACCCGAAATCCAAGGCTCTTCATCATCATTTAAACGAATACGATTCAATACACTGGTAGAAATAGGCTCTGCGTCACTTTGTGTATCAAAGAACGGTTTTTGTGTAGATAGTGATACAGGTCGGTGCTTATTAAACTCTCGTTGCATGACAGCCAAGCCTTCTTTGAGGCTCTTTTGGCTGTCAATTTCAACGATTAATACAGGTTGCTGCGGCATTTTTTTAGCATCGAGTAAATGCACATTACCGTGTTGATCATATGCTTCCACATGCACCCAATTCTTATCATCTCCCTTCGGAGCAAATGCAACTAAAACAGGCTCCCCTTGTTGCCAAGCACTCAGCATTACACTGTCGGCAAGACGTAACTGATAAATAGATTCGTCAGACTCAGATAGTCCCTTGAGAGATCGAGTATAGCTGTTAGCTGCGCGAACCTTAGGTGCTAAAGAAGCTGGTACTAATTCTGATGAAAGAGGGATTTGTAAACGATACTGACTCATTTGCGCTTTGACAGGAGTCGCTATGCTTGGCAATTGACGTGCAACTTGTTTCGCAAGCTGCTTTTTAATATCAACTACTTGATAACCAGCTGGGTTATATACATCCAATGCAGGAAAAGCCTGTTGAACCTTTACGTCTGAATCTGCTGCATAACTATTTAGACTCATTGCTGCTAAGGCAGTCAATGTAAATTTTGTTAATTTTTTCATATTCTACTCCTGACAATAATCCGCGTGTTTGAGTAGAAGAAGATAAAACTTATTTAAAAAATTATCAACCTGTTAATTTAAAATTAACAAATTTAAATTAACAGGTTCGACACATAGCCACTTTGCGTGGCTATCAAATGTTAAACAAGAAGGGACGTAACAGTAATAGCCATGTCTAGAAAGGAGAGGCTTTCAACACGGGTGTAACTGGAAATTCAACCCCGCAAAATTAGAGTAGCTACTCAACAGGATACAAGGTGATCTCTATTCCTGCACCAATTGCAGAAATGCGCAGTAAAGTGTCTGCATGTAACGCCTGTGAATAACATTTTGGTGTGTTGCCAGAGTTAAAACCAATATCAAATGTTCGTTTCGTACATGACAACCACTGCTTTAACGCAGGTTTTGAGCAGGATTCGATTAATTCACACAGGTGGTTAATCGCCTTATCAGGGCTGATAACTTCGGCGTCAGCCTCAATGCGCGCTAATTGGCGATATTCATCTTGATCATAATGCAATACGATAGCATTACGCTTTAAATCATTGACTAAGGCACTAATGTCATGCTTTGACTCTAGCTCAAGATCGACGTTTAAAAACTGAATTTCTGGCATATTGACTGTTTTACCTTAACTGGTTGGATCGATGGATAGCTGCTTTAAATGCAAGTGTAACCAAGTAAATACGGACTGGCTAGCGTTAACACCGATTCGTGCTTATTACGATTAAATTCCTCTAATTATAAACTCTCCATTGCGACATAGAAATTCGCTCACAAGAAGCCTGACATACACATTATAGGTACTTATTCTGTCCACCTTATTGCCTTTAATACATAGCTTTGCTAATTTTTAGCCAATGAACTTAAAAAGCAACCAGCATGAGCAATTTACATTTAGCAGCACTTTTACTTAGTTTTTTGTTGGCCGGGTGTGGCGGTGGAGGTAACGACAATTCACCCTCCCTAGACCCACAGCCCACTACGCCTTCGGAAATATGGAGCGCTGGGGTATTCCCAGCCTCAAGTCAGTACAAAGACTATTGCGCTAACCCCAGGCAGGGCCTTGACCCACAAGACAATGAACCATACTCGGATAAAGTCGGCAGCGCCATGCTAGAAAAGTTATGGCTACGCTCTTTTAGCCATGAAACTTACTTGTGGTATGACGAATTACCGGATCCAAATCCAAGTACCTTTGACTCGATAGCCGCATACTTCAATGCGCTTAAAACTTCAGCAACCACGCCATCAGGTAAAGCGAAGGATGACTTTCATTTCTCTGAAAGCTATGAAGACTACATCAAAGAAGCTCAGTCTGGTGTGGTAGCAGGCTATGGAGTTCGCTGGGCTATCATTAATCGAACCCCGCCTAGACTAATACGTGTCGCCTATACTCAGGACAATTCACCGGCTGAACTTGTAGGCCTTCAACGTGGGGATGAACTTGTGGAAGTCGATGGTGTTGATATCGATGCTACAGACTCGGCCTCTGTCGCGACGATCAATGCAGCGCTGCAGCCTGCTCTCGGAACAACCCATTCGTTTACGTTTGTTCGCACCGATTCACAGACAAATGCCGTAGAACAGTACGAAGTGTCTCTTACAGCGCAAGATATAGAAACCACTCCTGTACAAAATGTACATGTACAAACCATCAATGGCCGTAAGGTAGGCTATGTGCAATTCAATCAGTTTATCTCTGCGGGCCAACGCCCTTTAATAAACGCCTTCCAAATGTTCGAAAATAGTGACATAGATGAGCTAGTATTAGACCTTCGCTATAACGGTGGTGGGTTAGTTAGTATGGCCGCGCAATTGGGTTATATGATAGCTGGCAGCGCAAATACACTCGCTACGACGCCTGATACGGGTCGAGTGTTTAGTCAGACGATATACAATGACAAGCGTAGTGCAGAAAACTATGATGTTACATTCTCCGCTCGTGCCATCGACTGGAGTGAAAGAGTATATACAGACGAGGTTTTACCGAGTCCTGAGCTTAGCAGAGTGTACATACTGACAACGGCAGGTACCTGCTCGGCGAGTGAATTAATTATTAATGGGTTGCAAGGTATTGATGTTGAAGTGGTCCTTATTGGTGACCAAACATGTGGTAAACCGTTTGGATTTGCTCCCGCTCCCAATTGTGGCGAGGTGTACTATACCATTCAGTTTAAAAACGAAAATGCCAAGGGATTTGGTAGCTATACCGATGGCTTCACACCCGTTTCTGCTGCGCAAAATAACGGTGAACTCGGGCTAACGAGCCAGGTTTCGGGATGTTTGGTCGCAGATGACTTTGAGCACTCGCTCGGCGCGGCTAACGAGGCGTTATTTTCAGCAGCACTGAATTATATGGACACGGGTGAGTGTCCGCCTGTGAGCCAACCACGCCCAACCCAAGCATCTGAGTACATCTTACAAGGCCCCGCCATTAGCGTTCCATCACACCCACTGCGCGGTGGTATGCACATAATTCCCTTAAAGGGCGTGAAAAATGAGCAATAAACTCATTAGCACCATCTTAATATGTCTTGCATTGATTGGCTGTAAACACAACCAATCAATGCAACCGTTGGCAGCAACAATCAAGAACACCACACCAGCGATAAAAGCTGACATACAAAAAGCCATTGTCAGCTTAAAAGGTGGCGTAGAGCCAAAACTCGCCGATAACGTATTGATGAATAGCAGTACATTATTGTTAGAGTCCCGTGTAGCCAAGCAACCACTAGACCCGGTTTTAGGCACTCACAACATCGCTGTTGAACGCTTTGAATTGCAGCTACGTAATGGTCTGTGTGTTCTCTACTATCCTAGTAAAGATAATTATGTCATATTACCCAAAGTACCCTGTGTCGCAGTCACTCAAAGTACTCATTAACTCATAGCCAAAATTAGTTTTCTCTGCTTGCTGTGGTACAGTAGAACGAGATCGCGTGAACAACTAGATTTTATATGCAATATCAAACAGCTAATCCTTTCAAACCGCAGTTAAATTATCCATACCACTGCTGCACATTCAGCACTGAATCTTTTCAACAGAGTGATTTTCTGACTCACAACATTCCCATGCCTCAAAAGTTGCAAAATGCGGTCCCCAAACGCCGAGTTGAGTATCTGGCTGGGCGAATATGTGCAACACAAGCGTTGGCGCAATTATCCATCACTGGGGTCGAGATAAACAGCACAGAAGATAGAGCTCCAGTATGGCCAGAAGGCACTTTGGGTAGCATTAGCCATACGCAAGGCATTGCTATGGCAATGGTCACAAATTCGTCTGACCTAAGCGGCTTGGGAATAGACATTGAGACCGTAATGCCTAGTGAGCAAGAACAGAGATTGAAGGAACAAATTCTACACCCTATGGAAAATGAGGCCTTCACCGCGCTCAGTAAACATCTCCCGTGCCCATTAACTGTGGTGTTTTCCGCCAAAGAGAGTATTTTTAAGGCGCTTTACCCAAGTGTAAAAAGGTTTTTTGGCTTTGAAGCAGCCAAACTACTGAGCTTTGATGAACATCAGTTGTGCTTTGAGATAACAGAGCAACTGTCTGACAAAGTTCCGCTAGGTACACAGGTGAATGTGCTTTATCAAACTAATGATCTTTTCGCATTTACAGAGTGTGCTTTTGCGTAAGTTCATATCACATCAGAAAAACAAAAGGCCCGCATAGCACGGGCCTTTATTGTTCTTGCGAATTTAAAGATTATTGACGCTGTACTTTTACACGCTCAGTTGACGTAATTGTCGCTTCAACTCTGCGGTTTTGCGCATGAGCTTCCAACGTATTCGCGGTATTTTTCAAGCGTTCCTCACCATAGCCAATCGTAGAAATACGATCTGCTGTAATACCGTCGTCCATTAGCTGCTTCGCTACAGCCTTTGCACGCTTCTCAGATAACATTTGGTTATACTGTGCGTCACCAATTGCCGACGCGTGACCTTCCAGTACCACTGTCGCAGACTCATGCTCTTTTAAGAAAGCTGCAACTTCTGCAATGTCATCAAAATATTGCTGTTTTACTTTCGCAGTATCGTGTGGGAAGCGCACTAAGAGGTTTACTGAAACCTGACGTTCCTCAAACTTTGTACAACCCTTGCTGTCAACTGCATCTGACATTGGCGTGTTAGCACAACTGTCATCAGCATCCATAACGCCATCTTTATCGCTATCGGCAGCAACTGGCTGAGGTGCAACAGGGGCTGGTGCAGGCTCTACCTTCTTAACAGGCTCGCTTGAACCAAAGAAGTAGTTAATACCTAATTTAGCACCAATGTCGGTATAGCCACGGTCCAAACCTTGGTAAACAGCAGCTTCCGCATTTACAAAGAAGTTATTGTTGAAGTAATGGCGATAACCAGCACCCACGTTTGCAAACGTCAGGCTTTTATAAGCATCAATTGATTTTAAACCAACTAAGCCATAAAAAGGGCTGTCATCAAAGTGATAAAGCGCATCAATACCGAAACGCTCACCATCTAGTGAGCCAGTGCTTGCACCAGACAAGTCAAAATCCATGTCAGCATATTCTACGCGACCGCTCCAGTTGTTGTTGAAGCGGTAACCAATTTCCGCGCCCCAACCAGTGGAGTCATCAACATCAACACCTGCAGCATCACGAATATTATTCCATTCAGAATTATAGTAATCGCCAAATACGCCGAGGTAGACCCCCTCTTTTTGCTCATTTGCATTTACTGCCGACGCTGCAAGAAGAGCCGCAACTGCTAAGCTAATAGATTTAAATTTCATTATTTCGTCCCGTCCTTAAATACCAAGTGAGCACAGATAGCTCATGAATTTAGCCCTATAATATTAGGCTATATATTAATTTTTACTTAACAACATCTTATTTAACTGACACCAACTAATGCTGATGCCCGAATAGTGTTTGATACAGTCCTGCTTGTCCAAGCAAGCTATTATGATCTCCGACTTGAGAAACGTGACCATCATCAAGTACATATATCAAATCAGCCTGCCGTATCGCGCTGAGCCTATGGGCGATGATCAGCGTTGTTCTGTTTTGCAAAAAAGTTTTTAAGTTTCTATGTATTTTCGCTTCTGTTTCAATATCTAATGCTGATGTTGCTTCATCAAGAATAACCACTTTGGGATCAGCCAATACCATTCTGGCGATGGCTAACCGCTGCTTTTGTCCACCAGAAAGGCGAATCCCATTGCGGCCAACAAGTGCATCAAGCTGCTCATCAATGTGTCGAACCGTTTCATGTAGTTCAGCGACTTTGAGTGCCTGCCAAAGTTGATCATCACTATGAACTTTACCTAGTGATAAATTATCGCGAATACTACTATTAAATAGAATAGGTTGCTGCAAAACTGTGGCAATATTTTCTCTAATTGCTTGATATCCGACCTCTTCAACTGGAATACCCGCAATTTCAATTCTACCCGACTGTTTTTCATAAAGCCCTAACAGCAATTGTACCAGTGTGGACTTTCCCCCTCCTGATACGGCCACAATTGCGACTTTTTTACCCGCAGGGATCTGTAGCGAAACATTCCGAAGCACTGGTAGCTCGGGCTGATACGCAAAGCTAACATCTTCAAACACAATACCAATGTTCTGCCTTTCAAATACATTACTTGCTTTAGTTGGCGCAGGTGCTTCCGTTTGAAAAGCAAACACCTGATTTAACCTCTGTATTGCAGCCGAAGCTCCATAGTAGGCATACTGTATTCCAAGTAGTTCCTGTACTGGCCCCATCATAAACCACAAATAGCCGAACACCGCAAAGATCTGCCCAACAGTAAGATCTGCAAACACAACCATTAGCATTGCAACGGCACGGAAAACTTCAAAGCCCAGTAAAAAAACAGTGAAACTTAAACGATTTACCGCGTCAGTTTTCCACTGTGACTGCACAGCATAGTGCTTTAAATCAACCGCTGTTTTGCGAACATAATCAAAGTAAGCGCTTTCTCTTCGCATGGCTTTTAACTGTGATATTGCATCCAACGTTTCAACTAAAGCAGCTTGAAATGCCTCAAAAGCCGCGTTTTCATCTTTTTTAAGGTCTTTCACTCGTTTGCCAAACTGGCGAGAAAAGTAAATCACAGCAGGATTTAAGAGCAAAATGACCAAGCCCAAAGTCAGGTCTATCCAAAGTAAAACGACAGCGGTACCAATGATGGTTAACAAGCCAATGAGAAACCGAGACAGAGTTTGGCTGATAAAAGTGTCGAGTGTTTCGACATCGGTAATGCAACGTGAGCTAATGGCAGCAGCACCTTGCGTTTCATATTCTTTAAGCTGCACGCGTGGTAGGTGACGCAATAACCTTTCGCGAATATTTAAACTGATATCCTTGCCAATAAAAGTAAATTGTCTTGATTGAATCACCCCCAACACAAGTGCACCCAAGCGCATCAATACAACACTGAACAAAATCACTATGATATACACGGCACTAGTGTGCCACGCTACGGGCAGTATGTTATTCAGAAAATTAATTGCAGGGCCTGGCTTTTCTAGCAATACTTCGTCAACAAGTAATGGCATCATTAAGGGAATAGGAACACTTACTAAAGCCGCTAAGAATGCAATTATATGTGCAATAATAAGTGGCCTTTTATGTGTGAGTACTTGCTGCTTAATTCCTTGCCATGTCAATATTTCGGTCATTTTCAATCCAGTTAAATTACGTGCCACAAAAAGTTTTATAATGTGCGTCCGTTGTCGCAGCCAAATAGCGGCGTTCGTATTCCTGATATCGATAAGGATGTTGTAGTAGTGGTAACCAATCCTTTAACAAACGACTCTCTTTTTGCTGATAATAATCACCAATTACCCTTTCTACCAATGTGTTACGAGGAATGATTGCTGGGTTTACTGAACACATCAACTCTGCAACTTGAGTACGCTCATATTCAGCTATACGCGTTTCCCACTTTTCGCGCCAAGATAGCAAAGCATCTGGTATCACAAAGCAACTATAGGGAGTTTTCAGCAATGAGTTACTCAGCGCCGCAAACGTATTGGTATAATCTAGCTGTTCACTATTTAGTATCGAGAGCAATTCCGACAACAACTCAGCATCGGCATCTTGCCAAGTAAGTAAACCAAGCTTTTGTGCCCACATACTCTGATATGCAAGATTAAAGTCTGTCGAAAACCCCGCTATGACATCACTAAGCATTGTAATCGCTTTTGACTGTTCAATATTAAATAAAGCGAGTAATGATTCCGCCAGACGTGCACAGTTCCAACTGGCTATGTTAGGTTGCTGCCCAAAAGCATAGCGCCCATGTTTATCTATAGAGCTGTAAACTTGTCCAAAATCGAATGCCTCCAGCATGGCACATGGCCCATAATCTATCGTCTCTCCTCCAACAAGAGTGTTGTCTGTATTCATCACACCGTGAATAAAGCCGACCCTCAGCCAATCTACAATCAAGGCTATCTGCTTTTTACAGACAGCTTTTAAGAAAGCAATGATACGCTCATCACCTTGCTCTGTAATATCAACAAAGTAGCGCTTAATCGCCAACTCCATAAGCGATCTGAGGCCCACTAAATCCTCGTGTAACGCCAAATACTGAAATGAGCCGACACGGATATGGCTACTCGCTACTCGACATACAACAGCGCCAGGTAATGAACCATCTCTATATACTTGTTGGCCTGTGGATACCACTGACAAACACTCAGTTGTTGGCACCCTCAACGCTTTCAGCGCCTGACTCATCACAAACTCTCTCACCGCAGGCCCTAAAGCACATAAGCCATCACCCCCTCTAGAGAACGGCGTTGCACCAGAGCCTTTAATTTGTAGATCGTATGCCCGCCCTTGAGCATCATCAAAGCTACCTATCAAGTGAGCTCGGCCATCCCCTAAAGTAGGATTGAAATGACCGAACTGATGTCCAGAATACGCCAATGCTACAGGCTCTACATCATGGAGCGGGAGTTGACCACTTAAATAACTATGTGCCGATGAGCGCTTTAAAGGAATACCTAGTTCGGTCGCCAACGCCTCATTCCATAGTAGCAGTTGTGGCTCACATGGCTGACTCTCACGTGCCATCATGGGCGTATCTAGAACACAAAACTGATTCCCTAAGACGCTATACCTTGGATAAAAACTCATTCTTTTTGACCTGCTGATATGTAATTATCTCCTACACTAAGTGCGATTAGCTGGCTTAATGACTGTAGCGTCCAGCCACTTTGCGCAACGAGTGTATTAAAAAATGCTTGTGCGGCTAGCAGTGATTTTTTGCTATGCAAGCCACCTTCTATAATTTCATGACACCTTAGGTACGCTTCAACATCTCGTGACAGAATAAAGGTATCTTTTCCCATTGCTCTTAAAGCGAATGGGCCTGTGTTCCCCCCTAACCTAGCACCATGTTGCTTTAAATACAGCCAAAGACCAACAATATCATCGCAAGGCCATTGAGCTATAAACTGTGCAAAAGAGCCGTGAGTTTGCGCCACTTCATGGATCATTAAACAGTTGACGGGGATGGTCATTACCTTTTTGTAGTTGCGCACGATACGCTCGTCATTGGCTCTTTGCTCCAGCATATCGGGAGACATCATTAGCAACTTATTTGCATCAAAATCCCAAAAAACCTCTCTAAAGCCACTCCACTTAGCATCAATTACGCTCCAATAAAAGCCACTTTGAAATACTTTTCGCGTGAACTCTTCTAACCATTCAGAGTCACTGAGCATCGTTAGTTGAGTTGATGTTTTGGGCTCGCTCAGTAGTGACAACACTTTGTTTTCTCCACCCTTCCTTTCACTTGCCCGTGCCAATATATTATTGAATTTTTCCATAGGAAATGACCGCCTTATTTCCTTAAAATCAGAAAGTGACTATTATTTAGTTAATCAAATCAACCTTCGAGAATGATAGTGTTTCGTTTAATAGCGTGTTTATGTATTACACTGAGCGCATCAATCAGCTCAACACAAAGTTTATCAAAGACGCTTAATATTAGCACAGGTCAATGGCCGCCTTATATGGATCAATCACGTAGAGACCAAGGCTGCGTTGCAAAACTAATTCGTGATGCTTTTGCTCTATCAGGCTACAAAGTTCGATTTGTTTTTATGCCTTGGGAGAGAGCGTACCAAGAAGGAATGAAACAAGAGTTTTCAGGCAGCGCATACTGGTATTTTAGCGAAAAAAGAGCGCAAGACTATATCTACACAAGGCACCCCATTACACAAGAAGTAAGCCGTTTCTATCATTTAAAAAATCTAGACTTTACTTATCAAAGCTATAAAGACTTATCTCCCCATAGGCTGATATTAAATCAGGGCCTTACATACCCTGATGAACTGCTTCAAGCCATAAAAAATTATGATATCAGTACTGTTAACGCCACCTATACCAGCAAAAATCTAGCATATTTATTACGGGGTAGAGCGGACATTGCAATCCTTACAGAGCAAACTAAAGCTGCCTACGCACAATCCCTCACTGAGGCGCAGCAACAACAGATCACCTTCCAAGAAAAACCTGCATTTATTAAGCAAGGCTACTTGCTGATCAATAAACACAACTCCTTTTTGGTATCCGTATTTGATGATGGCATCAATCAGCTTTGGCAAAAGCAAAATTATTACAATGAATACGTGACCAATTGTGTAAAGACTGACTTATCAATGGGTATTGAATTCATTGCAAAAGGCTAACGACAGCGAACGTAGTGAGTTACAGTGCAAATATTTAACTTACATTCCTTTTGCGCAAGCAGGGGTGCAACATTACGGACGAAGTCCGTAGCTTTTGCGCAAT
>NZ_JAKFZQ010000033.1:0-30751 GCF_021654245.1 Pseudoalteromonas sp. MMG022
ACCTCACTGCAAAGTAAAACCTCACTGCAAAGTAAAACCTCACTGCAAAGTAAGACTAAATCAGTAATATTATCGACCGATCTCTATATTACCCTTGGCCTGTTTGTTTGGATGGATATTTAGGCAGGTTTTTGTGCTTTTTGCATAATTCAAAGCTATTGTTATCAATTAAACTAGAAGCTTAATGCTTAATAATAATTCGGGTTATGTTGTTGTTTTTGCGGGTTTTATTTTTAATTTTTCAAATTTGACGCTCTGTTTTTATTGAGACAGAATCATTTCACTCCTTGATTGAATACGCAATTAACAAAGAACGGGGTTTAAAAATGAAAGAGCTAAAAATGACAAATGAAAATGTCTCGCTTGTTAACTTTAATAAAATAAATGTACTCATGGCTGATTTTGAAAAAGCAGGTGATACACAAGACTTAACCTCAATCCTCAAAAAAGAGGCACTAGAGTGTGGTTATAAAGTACTGGGGGTTTTGGATTATAACCCACTGTCCGCTCAGTCATATCAACTTAACTACTTTGGTGAGATAGACAAAGATCTTGCTAAGTGCCTAGATTCAGATGATGGCTATCTTCACTGCAAAAATGGCCTGAGAATCAAACCTCTCTCACAGGTTATTGACTATAAAGATAACTGTTGCGGGCTGTATTTACTGCCACTAAGAGGGGTTGCAGGAATAGCGGGTGGGATCATATTTGATATACCTGAAACAGTAGAAACGTTTGGCAGTATCGAAATGATTGATTGGTATTGGACGATACTGTCACCGTATTTACTAAATGCGGCGATCCGCTGTAGAACTGGCAGTGTAAACATTACCAAAAGAGAAAAGGATTGCTTGGTTTGGGCATGTGAGGGGAAAACATCTTGGGAGATAAGCCAAATACTCGGTATTTCTGAAAGAACAGTTAACTTTCATTTATCCAATTGTATTGTTAAAACAAACAGCGCTAACCGACAGCAGGCAATCGTTAAATGTCTTGTGAAAAATTTGATATGAGTATAGGTAGCTAGATGACAAAAGTGATGATCAACCTATGCATTGCTTATCATATGACAAAGAAGCTCTGCATAGTGATATGTAGGTAAGTACGAAGAGAGTAATAAGCGCTGTTAATACTGCGAGTTATGCTGGGTAGCTTGTAGAAATAGTCAGTAAAAACAATAAATAAGCTTTTATGTGGAATAGAGTGCATGTGCTGTATGCGGAACTTTTCATAATGTCGATAATTTCAGTTAGAATATGGGCATAAATGCTTGAATAAATAAGCGCTCTAGAAACGTAATACGGGATTCTATTTCGATGCAACTCACTACAATTATTTTAGCCGCGGGTAAAGGTACTCGCATGTGTTCGAAGCTGCCAAAAGTGCTTCATCCAGTTGCCGGCCTACCAATGGTGCAGCATGTTATTGATAATGCTGTTGCTTTGGGTTCTAAAAATATTAACTTGGTATACGGACATGGTGGTGAGCAGCTGCAATCTGCACTGTCGCATAACGAAGTAAATTGGGTATTACAAGAAGAGCAACTCGGTACTGGTCATGCTGTCGCCGCAGCTAAGCAGCATATTGATGACCAAGATACGGTATTAGTCTTATATGGTGACGTACCGCTGACTAAAACAAACACGCTAGAGCGGTTACTTGCTGTGACACCTGACAAGGGGATGGCTGTTTTAACGGTAACCTTAGACAATCCAAGCGGATATGGCCGTATGTTGCGTGAGAATGGCAAGCTGACAGGTATCGTAGAGCAAAAAGACGCGACCGAAGCGCAATTGGCCATTAAAGAAATCAATACTGGCATCATGGCGGTCAATGGTCAGCTTCTTAAAAAGTGGCTCGATGCGTTATCTAATGACAATGCTCAGGGTGAGTATTACCTGACGGACATCGTTGCTATGGCCCACCGTGATGGTGCAGAGATAGCTTCTGCTCAGCCAGATGATGCAATGGAAGTTGAAGGGGCGAACAACCGTGTACAATTAGCGGGGCTTGAGCGAGCATATCAAGCTTGGCAAGCACAGACGCTCATGCTGAACGGCGCAAGTCTGGCCGATCCTAGCCGTATTGATGTGCGTGGAAAAGTGACGACAGGTCAAGATGTACAGGTTGATGTTAACGTGATTTTTGAGGGAACAGTGCAAATTGGCGATGATGTAGTGATAGGGCCTAACTGTGTGCTCAAAAACTGTGTTATTGGCAATGGTGTGGTGATCAAGGCAAATACGTTAATAGAAGACGCACAAGTTGGAGATAAATGTACGCTGGGGCCGTTTGCGCGATTGCGTCCAGGCGCTGTTATGGAAGAAGATTCTCACATAGGTAATTTCGTTGAGATGAAGAAAACCCGTTTAGGGAAGGGTTCAAAAGCGAATCACCTTACTTATCTTGGCGATGCGGAGATTGGAGAGAAAGTAAATATAGGTGCTGGCACGATTACCTGTAACTATGACGGTGTGAATAAGTCAAAAACAGTGATTGGCAACAATGCATTTATTGGTTCGAACTCTGCACTTGTGGCCCCTGTGACGATTGGCGATACCGCCACTGTTGGAGCAGGCTCAGTTATTACATCGACCGTGGCTGACGAGCAGCTCGCAATTGCTCGTGGCAAACAACGCAACCTATCAGGTTGGCAAAGACCGGTGAAAAAGTCCTAATTCGTGGGTATGTATCGTATTTGTGTACATACCCGCATAATGATTTTCAAAAGGTCTCCTAGCTTTGCTCTACGCCACAAATATCAGCGTCTGTACCTGCTTTTTGGGCGTAGTGAGCAAGTTCCTTTTTGTCACCTGTCATGGTACATTGGCAACTTAATTGAAAAAAAATTAACAATAATATTACCGAAGTAGAGTTATGGAAAATTTATTCCGCAAAGAAGTAATGGAACACAAGCGGCATCGACTTGACGGGGCTGTCTCTTTAGTACAACCGCCATTATTCAGAACACTGACTATTCTAATCTGTGCAGTAGTGGTGAGCAGTATTGTTTTTCTATCAATAGGAAAGTACACGCGTAAAGAGCGTGTCAGTGGGGTTGTTGAACCAAATACTGGGATACTGAGACTCAAGGCACCGCAAACCGGTATTATTTCTGAGATTTTGGTGAATGAAGGAGAATATGTTGCCAAAGGGGCGCCTATCCTACGCATTGCCTCGGCTAAGCATAGTAAGCACGCGGTAGAGCTGAATCAGGCGTTGTTGGATCAGTATAGTTTCCAATTACAGAGCTTAGAGCAACAGTTATTGCACCAAAAAAGACAAGATGCCTTGGCAATATCTGAACTTGAGCAGCAAAAAGCAACAGCACAAGCACGTTTAGCCGAGCTTGAACAGCAATCCCAAACGTTTGCGCAAAGGTTGACACTGAATGAAACTATGGTGTCACAGATAAGTACTCTAAAAGGTAGTGGCTACATATCTGAGCTGGAGTTGCAAAGGCAGCGTGATACTTTACTGTCCTTAAAGCAGCAAGCCTCAAGTATTCAATCAGAACGGCTATCACTGTTAAGCCAGATAGAACAACTTAATAATCAACTCGAAAAACTCCCCTTAGAACAAAGCAATCATTTATCCCAATTACAATCTCAAAAAGCTGACTTACAAATTCGTTTGTCGTCCGTTGAACAGCAGCGGTTAGGAGAGTTAAGAGCACCTAAGTCAGGTATCGTCAGCGGCCTAATGGCGAAGGTAGGCAAGAATGTAATGGAAGGGCAAAGTCTACTCACCGTATTACCCGAAAATAGCCAAATGCAGGCCATTATTTTTGTCCCAACATCGGCGTTTGGTTTTATCAATGAGGGGCAAAAAACAAGGCTGCGATACCACGCATTTCCGTATGAAAAGTTTGGGGTTTATGACGGCACTGTGATTGAAGTAAGCCAAAGCGTTATTTTTCCTGATGAGACCAATACTCCCGGCATTATCTCAGCGCCTGCCTATCGAGTGGTGGTTGCGCTAGATAATCAAGAAGTACAGGCTTATGGCAAAGCCTCTGCGTTGCGTCCTGGGATGACGCTGGACGCCGACATTATCATCGAGGAACGATCGCTACTGAGGTGGTTATTTGATCCAATATTCAGCATTCAAGGTCAGCTATAAGCTGTATAAATGAGAAATAAGGCGGCTTAATATGCACATTGAAGACAACTCACCTGTGGCAAAACTACAGTTCTGGTCAAGGAAATCACTGCCCATTATTTTGCAATCTGAGGCGGCTGAATGTGGCCTTGCTAGTTTAGCGATGGTTGCGGCCTATCATGGCTATCATAGTGATCTGATTTCCTTGCGACAAAGGTTTAATATTTCTTTGGAAGGGGCGACATTACTCGACATCATGCATTTTGCGGAAAAGCTTGAGTTAACATCGCGTCCCTTGCGTATCGAATTAGACGATCTCGATGCACTGCAAACACCCTGCATTTTACACTGGGATATGAATCATTTTGTGGTGTTGAAAAAGGCCAATGAAAAACGCATTGTTATCCACGACCCCGCGGCTGGTGAAAAAACCTTTACGCTTGAAGAAGCCTCTAAACACTTCACTGGTATTGCATTAGAGCTGACTCCCACCAAAAATTTTGAAACACAAGAGGCTAAACCGTCACTTAGGTTTTCTGACTTTTGGAGTCGTATTACGGGTTTGAAGCGTTCATTGACCCTGATCTTTATGCTTTCAATGCTGCTGCAGGTATTTACACTGGCGTCACCATACTATATCCAATTGGTGATCGACGATGTTGTGCTCACGGGTGATACCTCACTATTAACAGTGCTGGCAGTGGGCTTCTTTTTAGTAATGGTGTTTGAAATAGCAACCAATGCCTTGCGTGGTTTTACACTGTTACATTTTGGGAATCAGATGAATATCCAGCTAGGCGCTAACTTGTTCCATCATCTGGTTCGTTTGCCCTTGAGTTATTTCGAGACCCGCCACATGGGAGATGTGGTATCACGCTTTGGCTCGTTGCAGCAGGTCAAACAATTACTTACCACGGGCGTTATCGAAGCGATAATTGATGGTTTGATGGCGGTGATCACACTGGCGATGATCTTTTTTTATAGCCCCTTATTGTCGGCCGTGGTGCTGGTGGCGGTGATCTTGTATGCCTTGGTACGTATTGCTATGTATAAGCCGTTTCGTACCATCAGTGAGCAGGAGATCATGGCGCGTGCGGAAGAAAACTCTAACTTTATGGAAACGGTCCGTGGCATTCAGACCATTAAATTATTTGGCTCTGAGGTGAAACGCGAGGGCCAGTGGCAAAACCGTTATGCCAACGCCATCAATCAGAATATTCGCTTGGGGAACTTCCAGATTGGCTATGATGCGGTGAATAGAGCGCTGTTTGGCATAGAGAACATTGTGGTTGTGTACCTTGCGGCGCATTTGGTGATCCAAGGCGGTTTCAGTACCGGTATGCTATTCGCGTTTATGGCATACAAACGCCAGTTTATGGATAAAACAGCCAATCTTATTGAAAAGTTTATCGAGTTCAAAATGCTTGGTTTGCACTTCGATCGTATTGCAGATATTGCCTTGACCAACAAAGAGCAATTACAGCCAGATCAGGTAAAGCGTCATACTTTGGTGGGTAACATAGAGATCAAAAATGTCAGCTTTGCTTATTCAGACGCCAGTGCCAATGTGATCAATGAATTGAGCCTAAAGATTAACGCTGGAGAGTCGGTTGCTATCACAGGGCCATCCGGTTGTGGTAAATCAACTTTACTCAAAATTATGCTTGGTTTGATCCCAGTTAAAAGTGGCGAAATCTTGATCGATGGTATCGCGCTTGAGCAACTGGGGGCACGGCAATATCGCCAACAAATCGCCGCGGTTATGCAAGATGACGAGTTATTGTCAGGGTCAGTGGCTGACAACATCGCCTTTTTTGAAACACCAATTGATATGGCTCGTGTAGTGTATTGCGCTGAATTGGCAGCGATTCATGATGATATTAGTGCTATGCCAATGGGCTACGATAGTCTCATTGGCGATATGGGTTCAAGCCTCTCAGGTGGGCAAAAGCAGCGTATTATTTTGGCCAGAGCTCTATATAAGAATCCAAAAATATTGTTTATGGATGAGGCAACCAGTCATTTAGATACCAGCCTTGAATCAGATATTAACGATGCGGTATCTCGTTTGAAAATTACGCGGGTGATCATCGCACATCGCAAAG
Source organism: Pseudoalteromonas sp. MMG022 (assembly GCF_021654245.1). Classification (NCBI taxonomy): domain Bacteria; kingdom Pseudomonadati; phylum Pseudomonadota; class Gammaproteobacteria; order Alteromonadales; family Pseudoalteromonadaceae; genus Pseudoalteromonas; species Pseudoalteromonas sp. MMG022. The sequence goes on from NZ_JAKFZQ010000033.1 coordinate 6,207, forward strand.
AAACGATAGCATCAGCGGACAGAGAAATTAAGCTAACCAAATACAAAGAAGAAAATACAGAAGAAGCATAAATCAGAAAATGCTCACGTTGATAAAACAGGTACCTTAAGGATAAGCATGAGAAATAACAACACCATGCCTTTGGAAAAAAAACAAAAATTAGAAAGTATAATTCACCTTTTAGCCCGACTCGTGAGTGCAAAAGACGAGTCTCATCATGGAATTTTAAGTGGCTTAGCGGGGCATTTACTGTTTCTCTACAAGGCTCATGAATATAACAGCGATTGGGTTGATGAAGCGCTGTTTACACAGAAACTAGATAAACTACAAGATGAGCTAGAGGAACAAACACTAGAGTTGAGCACAGGGCTTGCCGGACAGGCTTGGTTACTGGAATACCTTAATCAGGCAAACCAGGAAGACTATGCAGTGGACCTTTTGGAAGACGTTGATGCGCTATTCACCGGTGCCTTGGATCATAACCCTTGGCTTGGAGAAATTGAGTATGTCTTAGGTTTGGCAGGCTATGCGCCGTATGCAGCAAGACGACTTCGCTACAGTGACCAGCAAACGTTGTATAGCACGATAGTGAAGGGTTTTGAAAGTACAGCTAGCCGATTGGACAATGGTCACATCACATGGTCGCAACCAAGTCAGTCGGTGTATCGACTAGATAAAGAGTGCCTAGACCAGCCTGAGTACAACCTAGGTTTTGCGCATGGTGTACCGGGGATTATCGCCGCGTTATTACCCGCGTTACAGATCCCCACGCTAAAACCACAAGTAACGGAGCTGGTGCAGGGCGCGTGTGATTGGCTGTTAACACAGCGAAAAGACGACACAGACAGCATGTCATGCTTCAGCTCATGTGCAAGCCACCCTCATGAAACGTCGCGTTTGGGCTGGTGTTACGGTGACTTGACCATCGCTTTGGTGTTAGCTCGAGCGGGTCAGGCGTTGGGTAATCTCAGCTATGTTGATCAAGCACTAAAAGTCGCTCTAAAGAATATTCCTCGTGATGCCTCGACTGGCTTTGTTAAAGACGCTGGTCTTTGTCATGGTTACGTGGGCATTATGACTATCTATCAAGCATTAAACGAACTAATGCCTCATCCTCAGCTTGAAGAGGTTGTCACTACCTGGCTGGATTACACATTAGAACAGTTTGAGCAACAAGGGCTCGAAGCATTCTACTTCTTCAGTGGTGAAAGCAAAAACTATGTGGAAGATTTCAGCCTATTGACGGGCTATTCAGGCATTGGGTTATGCTTGCTGAGCGTGCTCAATGACGACCTTAGCTGGCTGGATATCATGCTAATGGCATAAGGAGTTGATGATGAATAACAATAATTCTAAACAAGCAAAAATGGCTATCAAGCCAATTCAATGCGCTCCTTTTTTCGTAATACGCACGCCGCGTTTAGCGATTGAGCATTTAAGTGCTTTTGGAAATAGCGACGCAGACAATAACGCCATTCTTAGACAGTGGCTAGACATGCCTGGTGTCACAGAAGCACTTTATTTGGCCAGCCCTTCTTTACTTGAGCGTATAGAGCAGTGGCGCAATAAGCCCGACTCTAAACAAGGCAAGAAAGTCGCTCAGGCGTTGATAAAATACATGATACGAATGTGCTCACGCCCGACACCTTTTGGCTTGTTTTCAGGAGTGCATCAAGGGCAAGTGTCAGAAAGCACCAATATAATCAGTGGGCCTTATAGTGAAGACAAGCGCAACACTCGATTGGATATGTTTTACCTCAGTGCTTTAAAAGAGCACTTTGTTAAACATGCCTCTCGTTCTGAGCATTTGACGTACAAGCCAAACTCATCGCATTACTTTGTAGCTGAGCAGTGTCGCTATATCGAGAGCTATATCTCTGAAGACACAATGCAATATCGATTAAGTGCCGTGGACAGTGATGAATACTTTGAGTTTGCCATGTCGCTTGCCAAAGAAGGTAAGAGTTTTAATGCATTGGTTGAGGCATTTCACAAACAGTATCCTGAGGCCGATAGAGAAGATGTTGAATCATATATTCAAGACTTAATTGACGAAGGCGTGATACAGGCTGACATACCGTTACCATTGACCGGAGAATCGCCAGATCAGGCTTTGTTGAAGTCGTTACAAGCGATAAACGAACTGCATACTGCGGATCATCTCGCGACAGCATTGGCGCAAATCGAGCAGCTGGATACGCAAAAAAGTGGCGAGATCGCTCCATACCAACACATTCTTGAGCATTTACAGCAATTACCTGTAAAAGTGCAGGAAAATAAGCTCTTTCAATCGGATGTTTACCGAGACTTTACGCAATGTCAGTTGAGTGAAATGGAAATGAGCCGCTTGAGAAAGCAGTTGGAGTTGATAGCAGGGCTCAGCGCTGATGCTAATACGTCAAACTTGAATAATTTTATCAATCAATTCAATGCGCGCTTTGAGGGACAGTTTGTGCCTTTGGATAAGATCCTAGATGATGAATCAGGGATTGGTATATCAGATGAGACAGGCTATGATTCACCGCTTATTGCTGGCCTTTGGTTGGGTAAAAATGCTCAGCAGCAACCAAGAAGCAATGCCAATAGCAATGTGTTGGAGACCATCATTGATGAAGCCATCAGCTTGCCTGAGAATCGAGCTCGTGACTGCATTGTACTAAAGAGTAAAGAGCTCAAAACAAAAGTAACCAATCACAATGTGGTGCATAAGTTTCCTAGTTCATTTTCAGCGATGATCAGCCTCTATGAAGATGAAAAGCAAAACCCCATTGTGAAGCTGAGTGGCTGTACAGGCCCTTCGTCGGCAAACTTACTTGGCCGCTTTTGCCACCTAGATGAAGCATTGAAAGATAATGTACGTTCTCAGTTGCAAAAAGAGCAGGCGCATTCAAGTGAGGTGATTTTTGCCGAAGTGGTTCACATGCCAGAAGGGCGGCCAGGTAATGTAGTTGCAAGGCCACACCTAAGAGAGTACGAAATAGTATTTATGGCCGATAGTAGTTTGGCTGATGAATATCAAATTCCGCTGTCAGATTTGTATGTTTGGGTCGAAGGGCTACAGGTTAAATTGTGGAGCAAGCGACTTGATAAGCAGGTGGTGCCACGTCTGTCTTGTGCTCACAACTATTCTGCACGTAGCTTAAGTGCTTATAAGTTCTTATGCATGTTGCAACACCAGTCGGGTAGAGCGCCGAACTTCAGAATGCCTTCGAGCACTGCGCGTAGTGCGTTTGTTCCACGCATCATGCTCGACAACCTGATTGTCAATGAGAAAACATGGCGTATTCCAAGAGAAGCGCTGGAAGCCGTATACCGTAAAGGCCAACTCGATCGTACTCTGCTCGAAGAGTTGATGGCAAAGTATCAGTTAGATGCTCAAGTCAGCTATGCAATGGCGGACAATGTGTTACAGCTTAACCTGAACAACGCAGATATGCTGTCAATTTTGTTGGCTGAAACCAAAGGGCAAACTCACATAGAGCTTAAAGAGGTGCTCAGCAGCCACTATCAATCCAGAGTGGTTGACGCACAAGGTATGCATTACAACAATGAGCTAGTTGTGCCATTTTTTAATGACAATGCTGCGGTGCATAGACATTCCACCGATAACCCCATTGCCAATATTACTGCCGCTGCGATCAAGCGTCGATTTAGTGCCGGATCGCAATGGCTAAGCCTGAAAATATATTCGGGTAATTCAGTTCTAGAACAATTGCTTAGTGAGCGTTTGCAACCGCTAATCGAAGCGCATCAAGCGCTGTTTGAGAAATGGTTTTTTATACGCTATGGCGATCCAGATTGGCACCTTCGTGTGCGTTTTTACGGCGAGCCAGAGGTGCTATGTGGTCAGCTGTTACCACTATTAAATCAATTACTCGACCCGATGATCGAAAGCGGTGAGTTACATAAAGTGGAACTGATGACCTATGAGCGAGAAGTTGAGCGCTATGGTGGCCCAGAATCAATGGCGTTGATTGAGTCACTGTTTATGTTTGACAGTATTCTGATAGCAAAAACATGTGCATTGCTAGATGAGTATGATGAACAATTAAGATGGCGTATGGCATTACTGTACTCCGATAGACTGCTCACCTTGTTTGAATATGATGATGAAGCTCGATTGGCACTGATCAGCCGTTTAAGAGATGGTTTTGGCCGAGAGTTTAATGAGAGCAATACACTGCGAAAACAGCTTGGAAACCGCTATCGGGAGTATCAAGCAACGTTGGACAGTGACTTTGCACAACTTCATCAGCAGACACCTTCAGCAAACGATGAAGTACAAAACGCGCTGTTTAATTTGCTCGGTCAATGGCAGGCTCAGGCCGCCCCTGTGGTGGCTCAACTGAATACTTTACGCGCCGCTGGAGCTTTAAACTGTAGCCGTGATGCCTTATTGGGTTCGCTGCTGCACATGCATAACAATCGCATGTTTAAGGCCTATGGACGTGAGCAGGAATTGGTGATCCACGACTTGTTACGCCGCAAGTACTTCTCAGCCAATAAACAGCAATAAAGCAAGCGATCTTGGTACAGCGTTACAAGTGCACTGCTTCTAGGTGTTGCTAAACTTGCTCAAAAAGGTATGAATAGCTAAGCTCAAGAACAAATCACGTGCTTGAAAGTTATCTAAGAATATAAGATGAAAATATTTAAATTATTGATTTTATGTTTTTTATTTATACAAAGCCATAGTCTATGTGCCGCTCAGGCACTGGTGTCAGAGCTGAAAATATTCGAACCCTACCTAGGAACGTGGCAGGCTGATTTTCCTGTTGTGGGTGGCAAACCCGCTATGCAGGATGTTAGTCATTGGGAGCGAGCCTTAAATGGTACTGCCGTGCGTACGCTGCATTCTATTAATGAGGGCATGTACGGTGGTGAGTCACTGATTTTTTGGGATAAAACCAAGAAAAAGGTGGTGTTTTTTTATTTCACCACTGCAGGATTTTACACCCAAGGTACTATGGATGTGCTTGATGATGGCAGTTTTGTTGCCTATGAAGATGTTGCGGGCAATCAAGATGGCATTACAAAGGTTAAATCAACCAGCCGTTTTGTGGATGGTGAGATGGAAGTTTCTACGCAGTACTTAAAACACGGCATGTGGACAGAGCCAGAAAAGCGCCGTTATACACGATCAAACAAAGCTGTAAAATTTCATTGATAGCTAGCCGGTTAGCTCACGGCTAGCTTATTTAACCCAATAATATTATTAAGTTTTTGATAAATAAAGCTTGAGCGTATCACCCACTTGTAAAACATCCTTTGATAGCGCATTCCATTTTTTAATTTCATGGACACTGATGTTGAAGTGTTTAGCAATACGCCACAGGCTGTCACCTGCACGTACTGTATAATCCATTTGTTTATCTGCCAAAATGGGCAGTAATAGCGTGTCACCAATTTTTATATTGTTACTTTTCAATTGGTTGAATGTTTTAAGTTGAGAGACCGTTAACGTATGGCGTTGCGCAATTACACTTAAACTGTCTCCTTTTTTAATCGTGTAATGTTGCCATTGATCACTGGGCATCGCTGGCAGTTTGGCCACATAGTCTTGCCATTGTTGTGCTTGTAAGGCGGGCACGACGATGTGGTCGGGTCCATCCAACAAAGCAGGAAATCGTGTATAGCCTGGATTGAGCGTTTGTAATTTACGCCAAGCTTTATCAGTGTTGAGGATCACTCCTTGCTCCAACGGTAAGACTGCAATGGCGGTATGATTAGGGATCTTGGGAAACTCCATTTGTTGTTTGCGTAACAGCTGTGCAGCGGCCAGTAACTTAGGCACGTAGTGACGGGTTTGTTTAGGTAGGGGCAAGTCAAAAAAGTGGGTTGATTTACCGCGTTGCTTATTGAATTTAATGGCTTGGGAAACACGTCCTTCGCCGGTGTTGTAAGCCGCAATGGCATGATACCAGTTGCCGTCAAAACGTTTATGTAAATAGCTTAAGAAATCCAATGCTGCATTGGTGGCATCGACAATATCTTGTCGGCCATCATACCAGGGCGTAATTTTTACGCCATAGTGTTTGGCGATAAGTGGCGTGAGTTGCCAAAGGCCTGATGCGTGTTTATGAGAATAGGCGGTGGTGTCAAAATCGCTTTCAATCAATGGCATTAACGCCAGTTCAATGGGGAGCCCTCGACGCTCTACCTGTTCTACCACATACAACAGAAACGGTGCAGCTCTTTCACTGATCACATGCATATAGTTGGGGTGTGACAAATACCAATCAACGCGAGCTTGTACGCTTTCGTGTGCAGATGGGGCAAAGGTTAGTTGCGAGCGAATGCGTTGCCATACATCTTCCGTTTGCTCATCGATGGATGGGCGCTGTGTGGAGACGGTTTTGTCAGGGTTAGCTGTCACGATAGGTTCTGGTGTCTTTGCCTGCGTAGGTGTACTAGACGTTGGAGTTGTTTTGCAGGCGCTCAGCAGCAGCAGTGAGCATAAGAGAGTGAAGCGAAATAAATACATCATGAGATATTCTCTGCGTTGTTTGTACCGATTGTAAACAAGGGGGTCGGTGACTGTAAAGTGTGCATAATTTAAAATGATGCGATTAATATGGTATGAACAATCTCTTTACTTGCATATGATGAACGGTAAGTGAATGCTTACTCTTTGGGTTTTGTATGCGATGGTAAATATGTTCTAACGTCGTCGCGATATGCAATTGTAGATGGGCGCCATGCCCACTTAATCAATGGACCAAGGCGCTCTCAATGAGGTGTAAGACGAAGTTACTAGCCAAGCGTCTTAAATGCAATAGATGCGTTCGTTCCTCCAAAGCCAAATGAATTAGAAAGTGCTGCATTAACCTTCATCTTTTGAGGAGTGAGCATGATCAAATCAACACCCAGACAGCTGGGGTCAACATTCTCTGTGGTTAGATTAAGCGTATACGGTAAGGTTTGTTGTTGTAGCGCCAATACCGTAAATACCGCTTCAATGGCTGCTGCTGCACCGAGCAAGTGCCCTGTTTGTGACTTGGTACCAGACACGGCCAGTTTGTTGGCATGATCAGCAAAGGTATTTTTTATTGCTAATACTTCAATACTATCGGCTGCGGTGCTGGTACTATGGGTATTAACGTATTGTACGTCTTGTATGTTAAGGCCTGCCATATTTAGGGCGTTTTGCATTGCCCGTTGCGCACCAGAGCCTTGCGGGTGCGGGGCGCTTAAAGCCTGACCGGTATAGCCATCAGAGGTTCTGCCAAAACCGACAATTTCACAGTAGATTTTTGCACCGCGAGTAATGGCGTGATCGTACTCTTCCAATACCAAACAAGCAGCCCCTTCACCCATAACAAAACCATCTCTGTCTGTGGTAAAAGGGCGAGAAGCAGTCGCTAAATCATGGTTTCTGGTAGACAATGCATTTTGTGCGTTAAACGTGGCGATACCAACCGGCGTGACGGATGCTTCTGCACCCCCTGCGACGATAATTTCTGCTTCACCCCCTTTGATGGCGTTACAGGCGTCAATAATTGAATGAGCACTGGCAGCACAAGCGGTGCAGTGAGCGTTGTTTGGGCCCCCAAAATTCCAATGACTGGCAACATAGCCTGCGGCAAGATTGGGTAAAAACATTAAATTTCCAAATGGAGATTGCTTTTTCCCACTGACTGCTTTGGCCGCGCACACTTCCAAACTATTTAGTCCGCCCACACCCGTTGCGAGGTTGACGCCTATACGTAGCCTGAGTGGTTCATCATCTAGATTATCAAGACCCGCTTCTTGAATTGCTTCAGCGGCCGCTATCATGGCAAACATTTGGTGCCGGTCGATTTTTTTCAGTAGCTTAGTACGTGTGCTATCGTCCATATGTTTAAACGGCGCAAGCGTACTTGCGTCTAATTGTGAACTAACCTGAGCGGCAAATGTTGTTTTGCAAGCAAATTGGGCGGGATCAAAGTGCTCAATTGGACGTATGCCGTGCTTACCTTGTAGTAAGTTATCAAAGCTTGTGTGTGCACTTGTGCCTATTGGCGAGATGGCACCAATTCCTGTAACAACGACTCTTCTCATGTTTATCCTTTTCAATAAAGTTACGCAGCGCTTAAGGCGCGAATATTGCCCAGCAATACTAATCATGTGCCGTTGCAAAATCATGACACATTGCTCAATGAATTTTTTTATATCAAGGTGAACAAAAATACAACGCCATACGTTTAATTAAATCTATATCCAAAAAATGTGTGGGTGATTTATGTTAGAGAGCGAACTTAAAATACAGTTAAGCCAGTTTAAGTTAGATGCTGTGATCCTGAGCTATGCAGACGCAAACCACTATTTAGCGGGTGGTGTTGATATAAAGGGCAATTACCATTTACTGACAAACAAACATGGTGAGACACAGACGTTTAATTCTTTGCGTGAAGCCGAGGTGGCATTGGCCGGTTTAGGTGTCACGGCCGCCATCTTTGAAATGCAAAGTGCGTATGATGAAATGGTGGCATCGGACACAGCCAGCACCGTAAGAACTAAACTACACCTAGTACATTAAGCGACTGATAACATAGCGTATGTAGGGCATTGCTTAGTGTGATGTCCTACAGAGAGTGTAATCTTATTTGTATATACAACTAGGCTTGAGCTTAGATCCTGCTTTTACGTTGGCCTTGCGTTGCCCGCAGACGTGCGCCACACAAACAAAAGAAAGCATAATTTGTAGTTGTCATAGTTAATAAGTTTCGTTTAAACTACACCTAAATTACGAAACGAAACTTATCTGAACGGTTCATGACTAAACGAAACACACAACAGCGCCGCCACACGATCCTTAGTAGAGTGAATGAACAGGGTGAAGTGAGCGTTGACGCACTGGCCGTTGAATTTGAAACCTCAGAAGTTACGATTCGAAAGGATTTAACCGCGTTAGAAAAAAGTGGCTTGTTGCTACGTCGCTATGGTGGCGCTGTGGCATTGCCACAGGAGATCGTGGGCAGCGCCAATGATGAACAAGATTCACGCCGCAAAACCGCGATTGCTAAGGCTGCTGCCAAGCTGATAAAAGATCATAACCGCATCATCATAGACAGTGGCCGCACCACCGCAGCCATGATCCCTGAGTTATCTAACAAGCAAGGGTTGGTGGTGATGACCAATGCCATGAATATCGCCAACCGCTTGCTGTCACTTGAGAATGAACCAACATTATTGATGACCGGAGGAACATGGGACCCACACTCTGAATCATTTCAGGGGCAGGTCGCAGAGCAAGTGCTACGCTCTTATGATTTTGATCAGCTGTTTATCGGTGCTGATGGCATCGACGTAGCGCGTGGCACCACAACCTTTAACGAGCTGGTGGGCTTGAGCCAACTAATGGCACAGGCAGCCAGAGAGGTAATCGTCATGGTTGAGTCTGACAAGGTAGGCAGAAAAATTCCTAACCTTGAGCTGTCATGGCAGCAAGTAACGACCTTAATCACAGATGAGAATCTAGCCGCTGACAAACGTCAGGCCATTGAACAAAGTGGCGTGACGGTTATTTGCGCGGCTTTGTAAATACTTGCTTGTACAAGTACGACAACACCTTGTACAGCAAACACTAATATGACAACACCAACGTGCAAAATGGAGAAATTATGTGTGGGATTGTAGGGGCAGTTGCAGAGCGCCCAGTAAATAAGATTTTAGTTGAAGGCTTAAAGCGCCTTGAATACCGTGGTTATGACTCGGCGGGCGTGGCGTTGAGCTTAGATAGCACGCTTAGCACGGTAAAAGCGGTAGGCAAGGTGGTTAATCTTGAGCAAGCACTTGAAAAAGCCAATGTTAAAGGCACCACAGGCATTGCGCACACACGCTGGGCGACCCACGGCGGTGTGACAGAAAGCAACGCACACCCACACGTTTCAAACAGTGAAATTGCACTGGTACACAACGGCATTATTGAAAACCATGCGCCGCTTCGTGACGCCTTAAAAGGTGATGGTTACGAATTCTTATCTGACACAGATACAGAAGTTATGGTGCATTTAATCCACCAGCTTCGCCAACAGCACAACAGCCTGCTAGATGCGGTAAAAGCGGCAGTTAAACAGCTTGAAGGTGCTTATGGTACGGTGGTATTCGATAAATCCAACGATCAAGAAATGATTGTGGCGCGCTCAGGAAGCCCATTGGTAATAGGCCTAGGGTTAGGTGAAAATTTCATCGCGTCGGATCAGCTTGCGTTATTACCTGTGACACGTAGTTTTATCTTCTTAGAAGAAGGTGATGTGGCACGCATTACTCGCAACAGTGTTGAAATTTTTGACAGCAATGGCGAAGCGGTTGAGCGTGAAGTTGTAGAGTCAAACATCACGCAAGACAATTCAGGTAAAGGTGAATACCGCCACTACATGCTTAAAGAGATTTATGAGCAGCCATTGGCGGTAAGAAATACACTTGAAGGTCGCTTAGACAATGATCGTGTATCGGTAGATGCCTTTGGCGACAGCGCACAGCAAATCTTTAAAGACGTAAAACATGTGCAGATCATCGCGTGTGGTACCTCTTACCACTCAGGCATGGTTGCCCGTTATTGGCTTGAGCAATTTGCTGGCGTAAGCTGTAATGTGGAAATTGCCTCAGAGTTCCGTTACCGTCAATCGTTTGTGCATGAAAACAGCCTGCTAGTAACGATTTCTCAATCAGGTGAAACCGCTGATACGCTTGCTGCACTGCGCCTAGCTAAAGAGCAAGGTTATATGGCATCAATGACCATTTGTAACGTGCCAGGCTCTTCATTGGTGCGTGAATCAGACTTGGCCTTTATGACCAAAGCCGGTGCTGAGATTGGTGTCGCTTCAACCAAAGCATTCACCACACAACTTGTAGGCTTATTGATGCTAACAGCGTCGATTGCGCAAGAAAAGGGCCTAGAACAAAGCGCCATTGTAAACGCTATTAAAACCTTGCCAAATAAACTTGAAGAAGCCCTGTCACTGGCGGGTAGCATTGAAGATTTGGCCGAAGAGTTTGCCGACAAGCACCATTCACTGTTTTTAGGTCGTGGCTCACAATACCCAATCGCAATGGAAGGCGCGTTGAAGTTGAAAGAAATTTCATACATTCACGCCGAAGCCTACGCTGCGGGTGAGTTAAAGCACGGACCACTGGCGTTGATTGACGCAGATATGCCAATCATCGTGGTTGCACCAAACAACGAGCTACTTGAAAAGCTAAAATCAAACGTTGAAGAAGTACGCGCCCGTGGAGGCATCATTTACGTATTCGCAGATAAAGACTCACACTTTGAGTCTGACGACACCATGCGTGTTATCAACGTAAACCACGTAGAGGACATCCTCGCACCTGTTGTATATACAATCCCGCTACAGCTGCTGTCATACTACGTTGCCGTGATAAAAGGCACCGACGTAGACCAACCTAGAAATTTGGCTAAATCAGTAACGGTTGAATAAAAAAGGCGCGAAAGCGCTTTTTTTTGTGGGTGAACAATAAAGTTTCTATCCTTGGGCTGATGGAGTAGCCCCTTAACCTTGGTGATTGTAACTTCAAATTAATATGACTTAGCTATGCTGTAGCTGCAAGTCAAATGAGGAGATATTTCAGTCACCATGATTGATAACGATTTTTGTATCCGTGAAGTGGATGTCTATAGAGATCCTGAACTGTCTCTATCCATAGACAAAGAAACTGGCGAAGAAACCTTAAAGCTTGCTGCTCGTGAAAACCAAGAAGAGATAGCCGTCCATGTATTGGTTGATCCTGATGGTTCACTTGTCAAACCCGTATGCCTATATCTCTTCTGGAAGAAAGATGAAGAGCAGGCTAAAAGCACTGCAACGGATGCAAAAGCGCTGCTTCTATATTTTAGGTTTCTCCATCAGAACAACTTAAACTACTGGCAGTTTCCCCATTCAAAAAGCCGCAAACAAACATTTAGGTTCGCAGATTTCCTCGTCAGCGCTATCCAGTCGGACGATATTGCAATATCCACTGCTAAGACGTACTTAAGAGTCATTGTAAACTTTTACAAGTTTCTTGGGCGGAACAATCTCATCGAGTTTTCAGAAAAGAACAAGCCGTTTGATTTTGAAATCGTGTCTCTGCGTCAGTCGGGGATGCTGGCTCATTCCCAGCGAGTGATTAGTGTACAGACGACTAATTTAATGAAAAAGCTTCCCAGGGAGCAAAAGAAACATGTAACCCGGACACTATCGCCCTTCACTCAAGAGCACCTTAAGGTATTTTTAGAGCACATCAAAGAAATCCCTGAAGATAAGGCCCTAATCTTTGAAGTTGCATTGGTTACAGGGATGCGATTGCAAGAGGTCCTTACTATACCTGAGTCAGCCATTTTTAATCCAGATAGCTCATATGCTATTCCTGTCTCTATTGGTCCGAAAAATGGGGTGAAAACAAAGTTTAGTAAACAGCGTTACGTCGAATTCCCGGCATCACTGATGTTTAAACTCTACCAGTACTTATGGTCACCCTATCGACAAAAATATGCCGCGAAAGACAAGAATGACGAGCGGAAGCTGTTTATTAGCCGCCAAGGGAAGCCGTTTAATTCCAATACGATAGAAAAATCATTTTCAGACATACGAAAGGTTATTTCTGGGCAGTACAGAGATTTTAACTACGCCTTTCATGACTTGAGATCAACTTATGCAACCTATACCCTTCATAAGCTTTGGGAAGAAAAAGGTAGCTTGCGGGCAGCCGCTTCTATACTTCAAGAACTGATGGGTCATAACAGTTTTACTTCAACTTTTAAGTATGTCGAGTTCATCGAATCCAATGCCTTGATGCTGGAGCATGCGGATCATATGAGTGACATTTTCCAGTTGTTCGGTGGATCCGATGGCGAAAAGTAGTTTAAGCGGTTCACGCTTAAGGCGACCAGAAGATAGTGTGGTTACAACCTTTCCTACCTGGAGCTATGAATTACTAATCGACAATTTCGTCACATCAGTTGATCTCCAAGGGCTGGCGCATTATTTATGTGATCCGACAAAGGAAAAACAGGATAGACAACAGCAAGTCACTAGATATGCCTATGCTTTTAAGCAGGAACTAGATCGTCAAACTGCCCATGCGACACTGTACAACAGTTTTCTAAAGTTCAAACAATATCTGGTATGGTGCGACCAAAATAGCTTATACCCTTTCTCTGAAACCACTTGGAGGCAATATCACCGCCATCTATGGGAACTTGTTTTACTTGGCAACTCTTCCGCTCCTATATGGCAGATGTTAGAAGGGCAAGATACGGGATTAAAGGAGCGATCGGCAGGTTATATATTTTCTGCAACTGAGCAAGCCTTAACATGGTGTGGTGAAAATGCTTTTCAGTGGGGGAAACAATTACGACGGTTTCGCTCTGGAAAGCCTAAGTCCTATGAAGCCTATTCAGAGCGGGAACTGCCAATAATCCTGAACCGATTATCTTCTTACTTTTTTCAGTTGGCTATTCCACTGTTAAGTGAATCGCCTCCCAGGGTGATATCGGTTGAAATAAAACAGGCGTTTTTTGATGTTCCAGTAAAGGCCCAGAATAAAAAGGGGCGAGCCAAGGACGCGATGATGAATGTAGATACCGCATTTAACCAGGCTATGGCGTGCGGGTATTACCTCCTCAGTTACTTTACCGCGTTTAATACAAGCCAGTTGTGGGATTTGTGCCACCCGGTTACTTGGATAGAAGATAAAAGTGTTGAATATTACAGGCTGACCGCACACAAACGAAGAGCAAACAAGGAAGTGCTGTCGCTCGTTGGTGGGGAGGTGCACAAGAAATCTTTACAGTTCATCGAAACACTATTGGCTCTATCCCTTAAATATTCGACTGGGACAAATGACAAATTGCTTTATTGGTTAGATAGAGATGGTGAGCAGCGAGCTTTAAACTCGACACTGCTCATTAATACTCAGCTATCCGGCCGCCTTCTGTTAATGTCAGATGGAGCATTCAAATCCATTCCATATCTAATGGGTATTCATGCTCACTTTATAGAGACAAGTTCACAAGGCTATATCGAATTTGATGAGGTGAAGCTGGTAAAAAGAACGGTTGTAAAAAACAAAAGAGTTATACGTCGATTTTGCAACAGACGAGTGACGACACTTAGCTTTGCTATATTGCATGCTATCATTGTTGCTCACCCGAAAAATAGCTCAGAAGGCGTGAATTTAAAGCACATAATTCTGCCGTTAAAAAAGAACTTAGAGGACGGGATCTTAAGAGTTGATTTTTACTACGAAAATGGAACTCAAGGTAGCTTCAGTATTGATATTAAATACGAAAACTTCTTAGAACGTTTGGCTGCGTATGCAGTAACTCGGCAGCGTAAAAACGTATCAAAGATACATTATCTGTTGCCTTTGGGCAGTGAAAAAGAGGCCAGCCAGTGGGAAGGTTTAGCGCCTAACTTGGGGCAATTAGGCGAATATGGGGTTAATGTCGGGCAGTTTTTTGTAAATTTGACGTCCAGCCGTTTTAGGGAAACCGCTGCAAAGCTTGCAAGGCGGAAGGCCAATAGAACAGAATTACACGTTTCACAGATATTAAATAATCAATACCGCACAGTGCTTAAGCATTACAGTGAAGGTAACTGCTACGATAATCAACAGATTATATCCCAAGGGCTGGCTGTAATTGAAAAGATGAGCACGGGAGCTTCTCTGGAACAATCGAAAGCCGAGTTAGCCTCTGAATTGGGTGTTCCAGTAATCAAGTTTGATGAGTTGATAGGCAGCAAGGCAAACGTGAATGGTGTTGGGGTCGCGTGTTTTCAGCAGAAGCAGCAGATTGAGAATAGTAAATCTGTCGGTAGCCAAACATGCTTCGATTATGAAAGTTGTATTAAATGCCAGCACGCAAAGCTGGTCAATGATGTCGAGCCGCTATATCGGCTGCTATCCTTTTTAGAATGCATGGAAGAGAGTTGGCTTTACTATCCAGAACGTTTTTCAAGAAACCTGGGTAAGACGGTCGAGCTTTATAAAAAGGTAATTTCTAGCACCATTTCTCCCGATATCGTCCAACAGGCCCAGTTGAGGCTTGATACAGAGGGTCGGCATATGCTCTGGGATAACCTGGAGCTATCTTCTCTTGGCGTAAAGGGGATTTAGAATGATTATTGGAAGTACACAATTAACAAGCACCAATACGATTGACGCATCTGTGGAACGATTGCGCTATTTAGCGCAACATGGGCTATGGGAAGACTTAGAACATGAGGCCGTATCCTTCGAACTAGACGGCACGTCTATTTCGTTATTTGACGATGATGTCTGGGACTTTGAGCCCCACAAGGTCGGGACGGAACTAACGCTGGTGAATTTTAGATTTCCAGATTGTGCAGTACCCATTCGGCTGATCCAGGAACTCAAATCAGTTGCACTTGCATATATATACCACTCCCGTGATGCCTATCGCATTAATTCGGTACGCTCCAAGATTGATTGTTTGAAAAAACTTGCTTATTCATTACACGAATCGGGTACACCCTCGTTTGAAGGCCTGACGATTGAAACGTTGAAGAGCCTTATAAAAACAGGTTCTTTTATTCCCCGAGAACTTGATATTGGCGTGATTAACAGCCTCAACGATTTAGCCGATTTTTTACCTTTCAATGTTAATTTATCGGAGCGCTTGACGCTAAAAAAGCTTAATGTAAAACAGCCAGTGAAAGAGCAGCACCCGGTAATACCTTTGAGAATTTACCTCGCAGCATTAAACGCTTTCACCGAAGAAATACAGTACTGGCACAAATATAAAGAACAGTTAGAGGAAGCTGTTCTAGCAGTTTTAAAATACGAAACATCTCAGGCCAGCAGGATGATCCAGAAGCTACGACACGGACAATGTGGTGTTGGCCAACTATTTAATAATTCGGATAAAAAGTACTTTAAATTCATTTCTGAGCTAAAAAAGCATGAGGTTCCATTAGTCGACTATGGAAAAAGCGAACTATGGGATGCCATATGGGAGAAAAGCAATCCACAACTTAGAACTGATTTCTATGAGCCATTCCCCGCTAAAATCATTGGGAATGTACGGTTTGGTTCTCATCATGAAGTGAAGGATTTTTGTAGGCTGCTTGATAGTAAATGTAGATATTTGGTTCTTTGCCTTAGCGGTATGCGAAGTAATGAATTACTACAAATCACCCCCGAGTTTGGCGCACAGACGATTGAACTGGATGGTATTCCCATCCATCTTTTTCATACCAAACAGCAGAAAATTACATTAGGTTATCAAGGGCAAAATGATGTGTATGTAACGACACACAACGGACACCTCGCGTATGACCTTCTGAACGTACTTAATAGACCGGTTCGTTCTTGGCTTGGTAATCAAGGAAGTAAAGTTTGGTTGTTAAATGGTTTCACACAGCTTAGGAAGCCTCGAAGTGTCCACCGTTCAGGAAATGTTCTTAGCTCTCTGAGGTGGTTGTTTTCAAATCAAGAGCATAACTTTTCTGTTGAATTGAATTCAGACGATATTGAAATACTCCGGCGTAGCGATCCTGAAAAAACATTCAACATTGGTGATAAATGGCACCTTACACCACATCAGCTCAGACGGTCTTTAGCATACTATCTGGTCGGGATGCAGTTGGCGGATTACCCTCAGCTTAAGCAACAGTTTAGCCATTACTCAATAGCCATGACTATGTATTATGCTCGAAATGCGAGTTCTTTCAGTAAGATGCATCATGATTTGGAAAAAGAGAGAGCCAGGCAGCAAGGTCAGCTATATTCAAACCTTACGCAAAAGGCTATGAGTGGTATCAAGCTGGGAGGCGGTCAAGGGAAAGTCATGTTTTCAGAAAGCCTTTCTGGAAGAGATATAACACCTAAATACTTCGAGAAAGAGATTAAGTCGGGTAGAAAGCACATTCACGCTTTGGCACCTGGCATGTACTGTATCAATCGTATGTGTAGTATGAGGATCGGTATCGAGCTATCCGAATGTTCGGATTGCGATTGGTCAATTGTTGAAAGCTCGGCCTATGCACAAACTGCCAGAGTTGAAAGCATCAAGATTCTAGAAACTTTGCAGATACAAAATGCTTTGTCACCGGATATTATCGCTTTCCATATGGTTCGTATTCAGGCCGCAGAAAAAATCATGGCCGACATGGGGTTGGACTTTGAACGATACCAGTTAAAGGGTAATGAGATATCTGGGCTTATTTCTTCAACGGTGTAACTTATGACCAAAACTCGAAATCCTGAAGTAACTAGGAAAAAATTGTTGGATGCTTTACAGCGTCTTGTTGAACAGAAGCCAGAGCGTCTCTCTGGTAAGTACAAAGTGAACGTAAAGTCAGTTCAGGAAGAAGCTGGTTTAAGCCTTGGTTCCGCTTATCGTTATCCTGACGTGATGGATGCGATTGAAGAGCAAAAGCTTGCTATTGCTAAACGTGATATCAGAAAACGTTCGGTTAAATCGGACTTAGAAAGGTTACGAGAAGAGAAAGCCAAAGAGAAAGCTTTGAAAGAGAAGTACCGTTCAGAGCTCGAAGAGGCTAATAAAAAGCTAGATAGGCTCTACGCCGAACAAACAATGCAGCAGATGGCGATGTTTAACCTCCTAGATATCGACGACAAAGCTCGTTTGCTACAGGATTCCAAACCCAAAGTTGTTAGAATTAAATAATTTATTTGCATACGGACACATTGGGCTTACTTGCCCATTGTATAATTTTCAAACGCCCCCATTAATGTATTGATAAAGATGCTGCTTCGCGATTTAAGGCGGCACTAGGACGAAAATAACAAGCAGGAATTTTAACTTTGGAAGCTATATCCATTGAAAATGAATTAAGAGATGTAGTCAGCAGAATTATTACTCAGGTTGACTTAGCCACAAAACAAGGCCGGCTAGACGTAAATTTGACATTGGAAGATGCGCTTATACCTATCCTCAAAGAGGTTTTCCAGCTGCCCCGATTAGTTAATTTGAATGCAAAACAGAAGAATTATCCTGGTATTGATCTTGGTGATGAACATGATCGTATTGCGATTCAAGTAACTTCGACAACTAATATTGAGAAAGTAAAAAAGTCCATAAAGGTATTTTTAGAACATGGGTTTGAGAGTAACTTTGATGAGTTGATTATTCTGGTTTTATCGCAGAAACAGAAATCATATTCACAGGATGCAATAGATAAGATAACCGATGGAAAAATTAGCTTTTCTGTCAAAACACATATTGTCGATTTGTCTGACATCCTAGCTAAAATAACATCGATGCGTTTACCAGCCCAACAACGTATGTTGCATGAGTTTAAACTAATCCTCGGTGATATTGACGGATATATGCAATTCACCAATGTCGATCAACCGGTTCAAAAATTGCTGACAACGAATTTGGCGCGTATCACGTTTCCTGATGAAGTGTTTGTTGCTGAAGTAGTTGTAGATTTTAAGGATGTATTGGCCAGAGCAAAAACTGAACTTGGATTTAAAAAGCGTAGACACAATAAAAAGACATTAATCAAATTGGCGATGGTTTTGAATGGCTCTGTTTTCGATGGCTGGGTCTTCCATGAAGGTAAAATTTTCAGCTTCATAAACCCGGAACATGATGAGCGTTTAAAAAGCCTGGTTGACCGGGGCACTATTGAGCCATTAGACGTGCGAGACCTAACCCAGTCAGAGTTTGTTGAATATACAAATGTATTCAAAGAGCTGATGAAAAACAGCCTAAAAGATGACTTGAGGGAACTGTCGATAAATTACCACAATATTGAGAACAGTTTTTATTTTCTACCTAAAGAAAAAGATGAAACGAGGAAAATTGATTGGGTTGGCAAGAAAAAGGCAACAAGGACTGTTTTTGAGAAAAAAATGCAAACAAAAGATCCCAGTAAGGTGCTCTATTTTAAACACTTAAGCTTCGGCATGTCCTTTTATAATATTGGGGACGATTGGTATTGCTTAATAGTTCCTAATTGGCTGTTTACTTACAACTTGCACAAAAAATCATACTCACATGATAAATTTCTGGCTAAGCAAAAAAGGCTAGATACATCTGGAACGGTAAGAAACCTAACGCGCTTCATTGTTTACTTCTTAGGTAATGAGCTGGCAAACGTGGGTTCTAATTTTTCAATATCACCGCTTGTACAGCTGGAATGTGAATACCCTGACTTTGATGCTGATGCTGATGCTGTAATGGGAGATAGTGATGAAAGTTAAAGTGTTATCTGAACCTTTGCTTGAGTTTGGCAAAGGAACTCACATTTGTCCCCGAAGTGGTATTGAACGGCTTGGGGTATATGACCAAAAAGATGAATTTAGGAAAACAGAGCTCCGATTAGGCATCGTAGGTAGAGGAGATGGCATAGATAAGCTTGATATATGGCTGGAAAAGTGTCGCTCGGGAATTTTGCCCAAAGAGTCAAGGCTGGCAAACCTTTTCAAGGGATTTGGTGGTATTACGGAATCATATGGTTTTCAAACAAAGTTACTATCTTCAACAGCCTATACCAGGACTTTACAAAAATCACTTCTTAACAAAATCAGTCACGCCAAGATCCGGGAGGATAGAGTAAATGAAGCTGTTGATCTGTACTATGACCAGATCAGGTTTTTGACCGAGAATAGGGCTATAGACGTAATAATTTGCGTGATTCCCAAGGATCTCTTTGAACAAGTTACTAAATTAACCGAAAAAAACTCTGAAGATAATGACCAACTAGACAGTTACATGGAGCATAATTTTAGGAGGTTATTAAAAGCCAAATCTATGCATCTTGGTGTGCCGCTCCAACTGGTCTTAGAAAATACAATTGATGATGATAAAGCAGCCAGAGACCAACAAGATGATGCCACTAAAGCATGGAACTTTTGCACAGCTCTTTATTATAAGGGTAACAGGACGGTACCTTGGAGGTTAGTAGAAGAGCGTTATAAGCCTCGCTCTTGTTATGTCGGTATCGGCTTTTATAAAAGTCGTGACGGAGAGACCATTTCAACTAGTCTCGCTCAGGTGTTCGATGAGTTTGGCCATGGCGTAATTCTCAGGGGGACTCCTGTAGCGTTGGACAAAGAAGATAAAAGACCTTTTATGTCGGAAGAGCAGGCATATGAGCTTTTAAATAATGCGCTTTCAGAGTATGACAAGGCTCTTATGCAGATGCCAGCCCGTGTCGTTATACATAAATCTAGTCAATTCCGGGCTAGTGAGATCGCTGGCTTTAATCGGGCTATTGAAGAAAAATCAATCCGGACGAAGGATTACGTTTCAATAACAGAGACTGATTTAAGGTTGTTTGGTGAAACCAACTATCCCCCAAAACGAGGAACGCTACTCACTATCAGTGAAAACGAAGGGCTTTTGTACACAAGAGGATTCGTGGATTTTTACAAAACGTATCCAGGAATGTATATACCAAGCCCGCTAAGAATTATAGCGAGCGAAAATGATTCATCTATTGAAGATTTATGCGAAGAGGTGTTGGGTCTTACTAAAATGAACTGGAATAACACTCAATTGGATGGGCGAACACCAATTACAATTGAGTGTGCTAAAAAAGTAGGGGAAATCATGAAATACGTTAATGAATACGAAAAGCCCCAAGTCAGCTACAGTTTTTATATGTAGGCTCGTTATTAAATTGTTAGCGTCAAAAAACTCATAATTCAGGAGAAGCAATCGTTTATGGTAGGCCCTAATTTACATATCGAGGAATTTCTAGAGTACTATTATTCATTTGAGCAAGAGCCTGGGTATGCCGTGCTTTTGAAAGGGAAATGGGGGACCGGTAAGACTTGGTTTATTAACCAAACTCTAAACTCATTCGCTCAGAAAGGTGGTAAATATCTATATGTAAGTCTCTATGGTATAACTTCTTTTGAAGAAATAGAAGATGAGTTTTTTAAGCAGCTACATCCGTTACTATCGTCAAAAAGTATGGCTTTGACAGGAAAGATAGCCAAAGGGTTGTTAAAGGCAACGTTGAAAATTGATTTAGACAGCGATGAAAAAGCTGATGGTAGTTTATCTGCACAAGCTCCAGATCTAAACTTGCCTGATTACCTAACTAATACATCTGGGTTTGTTGTCGTTTTTGATGACCTTGAAAGAGCTTCTATCAATCTCGAAAGCCTTCTTGGGTATATAAATCATTATGTTGAGCATCAAGGCTACAAGGTTATTATTGTTGCTAATGAAGAGGAAATATTAGCTCATCAAGAGAAACAAGATGATTTCAAGCTTGCATATAGAAGAATAAAGGAAAAACTGGTAGGGAAAACCTTCGAGATAAACCCAGATTTAGGTGGGGCTTTGGTTAATTTTATATCTGAAATTAAAGAGGATAGTGCTCAGGAACTATACAATAGAAATATAAATCTAATATCGGAGATCTATGAAAGCTCAAAATACCAAAATCTTAGACATTTGAAGCAAGCTCTTTGGGATTTTGAAAGGTTTTTATCATTTGTCAGCGCAGATGCATCTTCGAAAGATGGTTTGCTAGATCATTTATTGAAAATTTTTCTTATTTTGTCGTTCGAGATGAAAAGCGGAAGTATTCTTCCACAAGATATTTCAAACTTTAAGGCAGCATATCTTTCAGGTTTGCTTGATAGAGACTCAAAAAATAAAGAAGAAACCCCTTACCAAAGAGTGAGCAAGAAATATAAGAATATAAGCCTCAGTGATCTATTAATTGAAGAGTCAATTTGGATTGACTTCTTTGATAAAGGTTGCTGCTCTGAAGAGCTCGTTCAAGAATCGCTAGAAAAATCAGAGTACTACCGAACAGAGAATACACCTGATTGGGTTCGTTTGTGGCATTCAATGGATTTGAGTGATGATGAGTTCACCTCAGCTCTTGAGTCTGTGGAAAAAGATTTTTACGACATGAAGTATTCCAAGTTAGGCGTAATTAGACATGTTGCCGGTATTTTTCTTTGGCTCTCTAAAATAGATCTAATCAAGAAAACTAGGCGCGAGATTCTTGAATTCTCTTGTTCTTACATTGATTGGCTTAAGGAAAATAACAACCTTAATTTGGAAGTTTCAAATAGACCAAGATTTAGAGATTATGAATCATGGGGCGGTCTAGGTTTTCATGAAAAAGAATCTGGTGAATTTAAGGAATTAAATAAGTATATCGATAAATTAAGTGAACAGGCTGTAATTGAAGACTATCCAACAGCAGGGGAAGAGTTGATTCAATTGATTAGTTATGATCCCGATTTATTCTACCGGAAAGTAGTGCTTTGCAACGATTCAGATAATATTTACTATGAAATACCAATTTTTCAATACATAGATGCCTCAACTTTTGTTGAAGCGTTTGTAAGCGCCATTCCGAGCTCAAGAAATACAATTTGTTATGCATTTTCTGAAAGGTACAAATTCGATAATTTCAATGCTTCACTCATTCCTGAGTTAGACTGGCTTAGAGATATGATCAAACTGCTAGAAGAAAAAAGGCAGTTATTTAAAGGAAAGATTAGTGGCTATCAGTTGCAATCGTATATTAATACGTACTTTAGGCCTGCCATGGAGGAATTGGAGCAATTTAAGGCTAAAAATCAAAGTCAGCCGGACAGCTAACGCTGTCGCAGCTTTGGGAAGCCCTAAAGTCATAAGTCAGCTTGAATACGACTGTTAGGTTGGAATTTTTAACCAAATCTGCCGGATAAAGTTAAGGATTATTTACAAAAAACATGACTTAATTGAGTGTATTTTAACCATAACTATTTGCATTTTATGACTTAAAGTATGATAAGTAATTATTTTACGTAAGTTATTGTAATATTGTTTACTTTATAGTTAGTCATAAAGTTAGTAATATTTTTCACCAAGGTTAAGTTTCATCCCAAACAATAAAGTTTCATACTTGTTAGGCTTTCACTTACAGAGGTACGCACGAAGACACTCTGATATTGCACATTTGTTCTTTCTATCTGTAAAATTGAACTGATTAAAAAATGAAGGGATTCATCAAATGAAAGAAAAAAAGCAACGTGACCTTATTAAAATGGTTATTTTTATCTTCGTTTTTGTCGCGATTATCATTATTGTACTTTTTAATTTGCGTTTTGGGTTTAGCTTTAGTGCAGGGTTAGAAACGTGGGAGAAAACCGCTAGCTATTTCAATAATATTCTGTCTCCCTTTCTAGTAACAGCCACAATTATGTTGCTGTTTGTGACTTGGAAAGATAACAAAAATGAATTAAAGCAGATAAGGAAGCAGAATGAGATATTCCAGAAGCAGAATGAAAGACATCAAAAGCAAACGGAAAGCCATCAAAAGAGCCAAGACAATCAATCTCTCTATTTAGCGATCTCACCTCAAATAACCAAGGCTGTTGAAGATGTACGTAAAGGTAAATATTTCGCTTTAGTGTGTAATGTATTCAAACCTTTAGAAGCAGATTTTGCGTGTATTGAGATTCAGAGTGTTAATATTGAGAGAGCGAGTCAAGACTTAAAGGAATTATTAGAGTTTAGAGCTATGGATATTGTGACTAAAGAAAGTAGTTGCGTTGGTCTCAGTAGAGAATTAAAGGTGCCAAAGCACCCAAATGTTAACGAAGAATGTAAGATCTTCGATTGTGTTGCTAAATTGGCTTTAAAAGTAAAGCAGAAAGAAGAGGGTAGAAAATACAAACAATTACCTAAAATCCAAGCTGACCTAAACAAACATTTTAAGGCTAGTCTTTTATTTCAACTGAATAATAAAAAATATATTGAAAATTTGGTATGTGGTTATATGGCTAATAGTTCAGTAAGCTTTTTGGAATACTGTGAATTGAGATTCGGAAGCTGGGAATCGGAATTTAAATCGTCTAATTGCATTTCTGATCAGTCAAGCCCTTTCAGACCCGTGATGGAAAATATAGAGTATATAGCTTCTTTGATGAATATGCTTCCCGATGATTGTCGTGAGAAAACCATACTTTCTAAACATATCTATAAATCATTGGGACGCTATGTAATCTATGTTTTTTTAGAGCATACTTTTCAGCTTGCCTATGACAGTAACTTTCCGTTTAAAAATCATTTTGAAATTAGTTTTACTGAAATTTCTAAAATTTTGTTTTTAAATGAAAAAAAAGAGTTATATATGCACAGGTTATCAACAAACTGGAACTCAGGATTCACAGAAAAGCTGAAAGAACTATCAACTAAATCATAATTTTATCGTTAGTTGTAACTATGAGCTTAGATGGGGTATGCTGAAATTTCAATCAGTTATAGCGGTATATTATGTCTAGGAAGATTGGCCGTACTAAGGCGCAATATCGTAAGTGGATTAAAGAGGGGCGTGGTACAGGCGAGTATCAGGACTACAAGCCGTGGTTAACGGTTTATGATGCGCCATCCGATGGCCGTGTACACCGAGTCTTTGGTTATAAATCCAAACGAACCCATCATTTATTATCCGATCTTGAACTATCCATGTTCTATTTGCTCGAGTGGCGGCAAGATGTGCTGCAAGTCAAAGAGCAGTTTCCGCTTGAACGCGATATAACAATAGAGCTTGCTGAATCTGCTGGCATCAAACATCCAAATGTTCGAGGTATTGACCAATACTTAT
>NZ_JAKFZQ010000034.1:0-26959 GCF_021654245.1 Pseudoalteromonas sp. MMG022
ACTTGGCTTAAAGGCCACTACAAGTTAAGGGAAAATCAACCTCAACTTTTTATAACAATAAGCTCTATGAGCAATAAATAATAAGGACTATAAAATGAAATTACCAATCAACAAAAAGAAACTAAAAACATTATCTTCAGATAAAAATATACTTTCTAAAAAATATACTTTCTAAAAAATTGACACCAAATGCTGCCGGCGGTGTACTGGAGCCAGATACAGATCGCTGTAAAACGGACCCATACTTTTGTGGTGACTACACAAGAATGTGTACACAGTATTGCTACTCACAAGACTGTTAATCTACCGATAAAAAGGAGTAATACACTTGTATTACTCTCTTGATACTTTCCACCTAATTCACTTACCTAACGCTATTATTCAAGCATCAATATAAAAATAACACCTGTTTACGCCTCATCTTCAATTTACAAAATGGCGTTAAGTAAGTAGTGGCCGCACATCCGTATACCAGCCACTCATTGCTAATAAATCAGTTTATTTTCACGCCCAAATCTTTGAGGCCCAAACTTGCTGAAACAACAGTACCATCTTGTTGCAAAGCCGCCAGCACTTGCGCCAAATTGTCTTGCTTTGAAGTCACCACGTAGAATGACTTGTACGCCTGTGTAAGCGTCAAACCATGCGCTTTTGCTACTTCATCAGCATCAGCGAATGCGGCCAGTTGAATTAATACTTCACCTGTTACCTGATAGGCATTTAAGCCATTCTCACCAATGATCACTTGATCTTTTCTAACTGATTGAGCACCATTTAGCTCATTTGTTTGGGTAAAACCAGATGATGGCAATTGACTGACATCTTTAATTTGTAGCTGTTGTAGCTCATTCACAGATACAGGGTAATTTGCCAATACAGCACTAGATGTGCTCAGCGCTACTAACATAAGTAATTTTTTCATTATCTACTCCTTAATGTCCGTAAATACGCAGTGACCAGTCTTTAAGCACGCCATCAACTGTATTGTTAGTACGATTAGTCGCAAACAAGCCAATCTCTGGGTTATAGATCAAAGTACTGCTAGTACCTTTATCTGTATCAAGCACCTTGAGTGTCCAATTACCTTGTGACTTCTCACCGTAAAATTGATGGCTCAACATCACAGTATCCGTATAGCCGCCGTCAGTGCCATCTAAAAAGCCTGTGCGGGCACTCATCATCACGCTGCGTGTACCCGATGGTGAAGTCAGTTCAATGGCAATATCACGAAGACGTTCATGATCCAGATTTAACTTAAGTTGCACCGCTTCAATGGTTAGGTTTTGGTCAATTCCCATAGTGCTTTGTGCACCAACTAGACTTGCATCTGGAACCGTAACGCCTGCTGTTTGCTTCTGCCACGGTGTAATTTGCAGCTGTGGTAAAGAAGCACCTGTAAACAAGGCTTTGTATACAGCATCATCGACGTTAACGGCACCAAGACCATAGAAGCTGTGAAAGTGATAACCTGCTGCGTTGGTTTGCCAACCAGGTACGGCATCATATGTGACGGTTTCTCCACTTGCAGTTTCAAAATCAAGACTCACACCTTGATGTTGTGGGTCAACTTTGCGGGCGGTAGAGGCCAGAATATGACGTACCGTTCTGGCATCAAGCGCTGGGTTTGCAGACATCACCGTCGCCACCGCGCCAGCAACATTCGGACCCGCTGAAGAGGTACCGTTCATCACACCTGTAAAATCACAATTTGGATCAAGTTGTGAGCCACCATGAAGCGCATTCTTATGTGTGCCCGTAACATTCATCCCTTGCTCACAACCAGTTAAATCAACTGTGACCATCGCTGGTTTGTCCTGACCATATTCCCCACCAGGTGCCGATAAAAAGATGTTAGCACCGGCCGATGAATAAGAAGACAAGTGACCATCAGCATTCAGTGATGAAACCACTAAATTCCAAAATAATGTGTTACCTAACTCGATATTTGCATTGTGAAAAGGCAATCCATTATTGTTGAAGAACTCATTGTTTTCATACGGAATAACATAAAACGGTATACCTTGAATATATGTATTGTAATAGCGGAATGAGTTACCCGCAGATTTTACATACGCAGCACCTCGTCCCCAATGACTGTCAAGTGAAATATCTCGCATCACTTGTTCAACCAAGGCATATTCTGGGTCTAAACTCAGATCACCGTTTGGTGGTGAAGACGGAGTACTACCATAACTTTGGTTAAATACCCGAGGATCGGTAAAGCGGTCAAGCACTCTGAAATCTTCGCTCAAGCCGTGTGACACCATCCAAGATGCCAATGATTGCTCACTCAAATAGTTAAAACCAATCAAGTTGGCATAAGGTGCTACACCCCGCCCTCCTAAATTATTGCCTTCTTCAGCCGCTATCAAACCTGCAACAGCTGTACCATGACCATGAGTATCCACTGGATAATCACTGCCATCAATCAGATTTCGTGAACCTGGTACAACATTGTTTTTCAAATCAGGGTGTGAAATTTCAACCCCTGTATCAATAACAGAAACAGTAATACCACGACCTTTGATACCCATACGATCCGCAAAGTCCAAGTTGAGATCTTCACCCACTTTACCCGCCGATAATGAGAACCCAGTTTGGCCCGTATTTTGTAGATGCCACTGCTGAAAAGTCAGTGGATCTCGCTTGATAAGATCTTGATCTGGCGATGTATTTGCATACACCGAGCCAGTTGCTGCCACCACGGCAAGCACTAATAAACTCTTGTTGTTATTCATTACATTCCTCCACATGCCACTCCCCAAAAAGGGAACTAAAACATAACACCGAGATAACGAACACGCAACAAAAAAGACACCGCTGTCAATTAATAAATTAACAATTCACTATAAAACAACCAGTTGAGAGCCCAAAAAATAATACAAAAAGTACACTTATTTACCCAAAAAAGGGTCTTGATATCTTAATGATGGCATGAGCAAATCATTTTTGTTTTATGGCCTTTGAGTGTAAAATACTGCCGTCGAAAAGAGAGATATTATGAATCGCAAAAAGAAGATTTACGAAACGCTGAAAAAGAAAGATAAGCGAGCCAATGCAAAACTACATAAAAGCAATAAACCTCGCTATATTTCAAAGGCGCAACGTGCTGCGTTAGAAGAGGAACAAGCAGCCCAAACTACATCCACCATACGTGATGCGTCAGACGCACCCTCAGAGTCACATAGTGAGGATTAGATAAAAGTGCCGCTTAGGCACTTTCTATAAGGCTACCCATTATCTAGTACCTCATTTAATTCATTGATCATATCGTCGCTGAACATATGATTTTTCATCAGGCTTTTAAGCTTTTGATCACCATGGTTGTAAAGCGCGAGTATTTGCTGTGCTACGCGGCGGTTTAGATCAGGCTGTTTATTTTTTGACTGGTAGTACTGCAACATCAAACCATCGGCGGCCATGCTTCGCAAATAATCATTTTCTTCCCGCTCAACGATCGATACAAAACTATCCGCTACCCTCGCGTCTGTAAGAGGTGTGCCAGCAATCACTTCAAGCGCTTGTACTTTGAGCTTTTCGTCACTGCTTTGCTGAGCAATTTTTAATATTGCATCCACAGTTTCAAAGCTATAGTCGTTCATTTGAGTTTTGTTAAGCACATACATATTCATTTGTAGTTGCCCCATCGCTGAGAGTCTCTCTAACGCTGGTAAACTGCTATCTAGTACTTTCGCGTTTAATTCTCTATTTACTTGCTGCGCATAATCAGGGTCTGTTTTGAGCTTTATTTCATAGTCTTGAGGTAAGCTTTCATAAAATGCGTAAGCGGGGTCTTTGCTGCGCATTTCTTCGCGTTCTCGCGCTTGTTGCTGTTCAATGACATTCAACACAGCTTGTTCAAAGTTATCTCGGGGCGCCATATTCATATCGGAGCCATCACGGCTTTCCAGCCTCTGTAATCTCGCTTCCAACTGCGATATCTGCGCATTAAGACTAACAATGGTGTCTGACTGAGACAGCTGTTGACGCTCGATACCACTTTGCAAAGTATCTTCCATAAACACACTCTCAACCTGCTGTGGGCGATTAAAAACACCATATAAAGAAACAACCAAGGCTAGTACTGAAATAATTAACGCCACACTGGCCGATTTGAACATACCTACTCCTATATTGTTAGGCGCACGACAGATAGTAACACAGCAAAATTCGTTTATTCGACAAGGCATCTATTGCCTGAAAGATACCTGTCTATTCTAGCGGCTTCTTGGTCCGTCTCCAACCTACTTAGCCAGCTCTTGGGATGGCAAAGATGAGCAAGCCAATTAAATAAAAATATGACTAAATTAAGGCATACAGTGCCGCGCATATAACTTATCTCGAGTTTAGGTTATTTAATGAAACTTTTAAGAATAAAGTCATGCAGTTGAAATAGTTTTGCAAGCAATCTATCACACCCACCCCCTAATATGTTTTGCCTCTAGCATGGACGACCATCGTTACCAGGAAGCACTACTTATTTTAGGAAATAACATGAATAAAATCAGCAGTATAATTATTGCACTTTTGCCTACGCTAGCGCTAGCACAGAGCGAGGTGCATTATGATCAGTGTAAAAACAGTTTTAACTATTTAGGCGCAGACTACCAAGGTACCACCAACAAAAACAACGATGGTAGTCAATGGTGTTACCTCAAAGATGCTCAAGAAGGCGCATATTGGGCTAATGTAAAAGTTGAGACCATTCCCCAATTTACGACCAAAAGCGGTAAAACGTGTCGTGCACCTTCAAGTTACCAAGGGGAGCAATTTTATGGCTGTAGTTCTCGAAATCATACCACACCATGGTGCTATATTAGCGAGAGCGAATGGGAAGAGTGCGACCTTGCTGAGCCCTCTGAAATCCTAAGCCATACACATCCACAAGCGAGCAAGCGCCTTGATCGTGTTGCTTTAGGTTCTTGCTTTAAAACTAAAGGTGATATGCCAGAGGCGTTGGCACGTCTAATCACCCAAAAACCAGACTTGTTTCTATGGCTTGGAGATAACATCTATGCCGACACAACTGACATGAGCAGCATGCGCAGAAAATACAACGAGAAAAAGCAACATGCTGATTACCATGCCTTTTTAGAAGCTCAGATCCCTGTGATGGCCACGTGGGATGATCATGACTTTGGTAGGAATAATGACGGTAAGCATTATCCCGAACGCGAGAACGCACAAAAAGAGTATCTACGCCATTTCGATGTCCCACAGAACGACCCAAGACTTAACGGCCAAGCAGGTATTTACGAGGCGAAAATGCTGGGCGGCGGCAATGAACAAACTCATGTCATCACACTTGATGCGCGTTACTTTCGCTCACCAACCTTTAATAATTATGGTCAGTGCGAAGGAGAGCAAAGTACTATACTCGGCGAACAACAATGGCAATGGCTCGAACAAGAGCTGGCAAAACCTTCAGAAATCAAGTTAATAGCCAGTGGCATTCAAGTGCTTCCACCCCTTTATCAAGGCCGCAGCATGGCAAGTTACTGTGCTTATGGTAACGGTCAACAGTTTAAAGCTGCAATAGAGTCGCTGGGCGAAACAGCGATGTCTGGCACCAGTTATGAGTCTTGGGCGGAAATGCCCAGCGAACGTGAGCGCTTACTACGCATGGTGCAAAAGTCAATCAATGACGGAAAAACTAAAGTCGTGATTTTTCTATCGGGAGATCAGCACTGGGGTGAGTTATTACAAAAGGATATACCTGCAAGCAGCGAATTTGGAAAACAAGCCACGGTATATGAGATCACAGCCTCTGGTTTTGGTCAAAATTGGCCATATCACATCGAAAATCCACTTAGATTACCTATCTACGCTGATACCAAAGGCGATGGCAGCTACACGAAGCAGTGTAAATTACCGTTTAACTATGGTGGTGTTACCTATCAAGGCTGTACCAACAGAGATAACGATAAACCGTGGTGCTACACCCAAGTAGATGAAAATGGTAAAGGGGTGGAAGGACAGTGGGGTAACTGTGCGCCAAGTGGTGCGAAAATCCCAACGGGTTATGTGGGTACTGTAAGCCCAAGTATCAGCAACCTTACCACCAGCAATCGTCATTTAATTAATAAATCAGGTAGCAACTACGGTATGTTAGACATCGACTGGCAAAACCGCACCATCAAGATGTCAATTCAGACCGCTGACGAAGAAGCGGTTTCAACTATCATTACTTTTTAATCGCTTATGGCAGGGGAGCATGACTTCTCTGCCTTGATATCGAACCCAAGAGGCGATAGCACCGCTGTGTACCTCGGCCTCGGCGTGTCCAAGGTTCACGGATCATTGTTGGCTAATTGTCGGAAATATTCAATACCTCGCACCACTCCTTAGATAAGCTTTTACCGAGCACGTAATTAAGGAGCATGACTATGACCTCACGTATCAATTATTTTAAAATCGCCCCTAAAGCGATGGACATCTTACTCAATCAAGAGCAATATTTATCAAATCAGTTTAGTAGCAGTGAGACACTCAGCGCGTCCTTGTGGGAGTTACTAAAGCTGCGTGTATCACAAATCAATCAATGTGCTTTTTGTATCGATATGCATAGTAAAGTAGCCCTTGAGAGAGGGGAGATGCCCGTGCGTATTTTAGGGCTAAATGCTTGGCGTGGGCTGCCCATTTATACGCATGTTGAGCGCAGCGCATTGGCTTGGGCAGAGTTAATCGTCAGCGATGAGCGAGTCAGCCAAAAAGAGTATGAACTGGCTGTTGATGTGCTGACAGAACCAGGACTGCTAGACGTTACGCTTGCTGTCAATGCTATTAATAGTTGGAACC
Organism: Pseudoalteromonas sp. MMG022; assembly: GCF_021654245.1. Lineage (NCBI taxonomy): Bacteria > Pseudomonadati > Pseudomonadota > Gammaproteobacteria > Alteromonadales > Pseudoalteromonadaceae > Pseudoalteromonas > Pseudoalteromonas sp. MMG022. The sequence continues at coordinate 6,799 of NZ_JAKFZQ010000034.1, forward strand.
GTATATCAAAAGCATTCTCCCCTACTATTGAGAAAATGAGCGAATAGCTAAACAAGGAGCGCTGCCTGTGGGTTTGCGGCTAAACTTCACCATTTACAAACCAAAACATCATATCGCAGATTTTATTCAAGCAATATGGTGTGCAAAAACCTGTGATACAAATCACAGCGATGTAGTGCGTTGTTTAAATGGTGATGGCTGTATGGGGGTTTTATTTAACCTTAATAAGTCATTACGAATTGGTAACCAAGCACTACCGACGGGTATACTGGTTCAGCCTGTTAGCACTCAAACCCACACTATCAGCATTCCTGCTGGTAGTACTGTAGTCGGTATACGTTTTCAGCCAGGCTTTGGAGTGAGCATATTAGATACGAAACCATGCCACCCAACGGTTATTTCATCAGACAGCGATATTGGTCAGGCCCTACTTCCAATATTCCAGCAACTATCACATGCTAAGGGCAGTTGGACCCTGATTTCACTTATCTATAGATGGATATGCCAACACCTCGGACAACCAAAGCCATTGCCTCGCTCTCTAAAACATGCGATTGATGTACTACAGTCAACAGCGCCTGAGCAACAGCACACCACCGTCTTCAATCAAAGGCAAATAGAACGACAATTTAAAACTTGGCTTGGTATCACGCCAAAGCACTTTCACAGAATCATGCGCGTACGCCACACCCTTAATACATTAAAACAATACGATGAAGCACCACTTGCCGCGATAGCCCAACAGCTAGGCTATAGCGATCAGGCTCACATGACCAGAGAATTAAAACATATTGCTAATGTCACCCCTAACAAATACCGCCACATACTGAACTCTCAAGGGTGATACATTATTTGTTTGCAAAAATTTTACTGTTTGTACCAAGCAGCTATACTCTGTTCATTCAGCTATGAAATACAACAAGTTATAGAGGTATGCAGCGATGTATCAAAACGCTGTTCGCTTTTGGCAAAAACGCTCTCTTCGCTTTTGGCTCACCTCGGGGTTGGTAATGACTATTTCCCCCTTCATTGCTTTTTCTATTTTGACCTACCTATTTGTTAACGAACGCATCGTTAGTCCATTGTTGACCCTTTCCTCTGAACAGCTAGGTATCCTCAGCCCTGTCAATGCGCTACAAAAAAATGCTTGGGATGTATCAAGAGCAATTACAAACTTTACGATAGACGGCGATGCCAATTACCGTGCTGAGTACACCGCTCATGCACAACAAATCGACGACGCATTCTCCCAATTAAATCAATCTCCTAGCGTGGTGTACTCACGATTAAACGAAGATCTACTTATCGCGCAGCAACAGTGGACCAAGGTAGCCTCTCACTCTGAGGTTATTTTAGGTATGCCTCATAACCACGACTATTCCGAGTCCGGAAGTCGAGTCATTGAATTTGAGAATGAAATAAACAAGCTGGGTTATGAGCTAGAACAAATATATGAAGACTTACAACAACACAATGAACAGTTGCATCACCAAGTACTAAAGACCATTGAACAAGCTGAACGACTGTATGTACTTGTACTTTTTTTAGCCGTATTACTTGGCTTGCTGGGTCTTGTCATTATTAATCGCTCACTGCTCAGTAGCATGGATAAGCTCACAGAGGGAGCTTCGAAGTTTGCTACGGGAGATACAAACCACCACATTGATATCGGTATTCCCGTTGAGATGGCCAGTGTGGCACATACCTTTAACAGCATGAAAAATAAAATTATCGAACAGCATAAAGCGCTCGAACTGGTGGCCAACATGGACGGCCTAACCGGTTTACTTAACCGACGTAAATTTGATGAACAAATCGACCAAGAAATAAAACTTGCGCAACAAGGGCACTACCCCATAAGTATCATCATTTTAGATATTGACCACTTTAAGCAATTTAACGACACCTATGGACATCTTGGGGGAGATGAGGCACTAAAAACAGTCGCGCAAACACTCGCCAAAAACCTAGGTAGTAACGATAAAGCCTGCCGCTATGGTGGTGAAGAATTCGTCGTTATCTTACCCCATTGTGCCAGTAGCACAGCCCTGCGTATTGCTGAAAAATTACGACAATGTGTAGCCTCTCAAGTGATCATCATTGAAGAACGTAAAGTCACCACCCTCACAGCAAGTTCAGGTGTTGCTACTTTCCCTGAGCATGGACAAACAACCCAAATGCTCATAAAGCGTGCAGACCAAGCGCTCTATAAAGCCAAAGCCAGTGGTAGAAATAGAGTAATGATGGCCACTATTAATTGTTAAACCAACGTGTTGCCTTGTACAAATAACTGACAAAGCGGCACTGAAAAGTGCCGCTTATTTACACATCTTTAAGTACAGCGTTATGATTGATTCCGTAACTGAGTGACTTGCTCATAGCCTATCCCCCAGTTATCTGTGTCCACTTCTTCAATCACCACAAAGGTGGTCTGTGGGTTTTTGCCCAAAACATCAACCATCAACTGTGTACAACCTTTGATAATCGCTTGTTTTTGTTCGCAACTTACCCCTTCATCGGTTACTTTGACATTTATATACGGCATAAAGTTAATCTCCTTGGATCATTCATTTTCAATGTGGGCAGACTTGACGTCGACATACATCTTATTGACGATACGCCAGCGACCATGCTCTTTCAGTAGTCCTAAAAAATCGATATAGATGAAATCAAACAATGGGCAATACGCTTTTACCATAGCTTGATGATGTATTACCTCAACTGATAACACCCGATATGCATAAGGTAGTCCTAACTGTGCAGGCACAGAGCGCTCCTTTACATCAGCTAGCCACTGCTTTAAATTACGCCGCTGCAAAGGGGCTTTTAGCCATGCATCTGGGTGAAAAATCTCTGCTAACAGCGCCACATCCCCATTGTGTATACCCTCGAAATATTTATCGATAACGGCTGTGACATGAGCAAAGTCCTGCTGCTTGCCTTGGTTGTTCATGTTCACGAAGCTAGCTCGTCGGTCTGTGATTGCTCAGCAGCGACTGCCAATTGAAAACTTTCCATGCTTTCAACATAGCTGATCATGCTTTGTGCACGCGTTCCAATAATTATTTCCACCGGAAAAAAACTCCCCCAATGGGCGTAAACTGCCAACAAAATATCCGCTGCGCTAGGTACGTCTCCCCCTAGAAATGGCTGCTTCGATAAGCGTGACTCAACCACCAGCCATAATTGAGTGAGGTGCTGTGCTGCCGCTTTCATTGCGTCAGTTTGAGCCACCCCCGCTGACATATTTTGTGTAATAAAGAACAATCTAGAATATGCAGGGTGAACCGTGGCATTGGCAAACATGATATCTTGCACAGCTTGCTGGTAGTCGTCCGCTTCTTTTGGAAGCATAGAGCTTCGATGTTTATGCAATAAATACAGTATGATAGCCGCGCCCTCTGTTAAGGTTTTCTCACCATCAAGCAGCACCGGAATACTGCCTACAGGGTTAATATCAGCAAAGCTTTCAATCGTGCTTTTATTAATTAGTGCTACCTGCTGTCCCAGCTCTCGCAAAATAACTTGAGTGGCCAAAGAGCAGGCTCTGGGTGAATAGTAAAGTGTATACATCTGCTTTTCCTCAAAGAATAGTTAAAATGTCATTATCACTGCGCCTGTCATTTAGGCGTTTGAAAATCATAAACAGCTTGTTTGTTTTCATATATATCGATAATGTGAATGCACTGTTCTCAATTAGAGAACAATATATTTAAGGAACAGTGTTCTATGGATAAACTCAGAGCAATCAAATTATTTGTTCGCCTAGCCGACTTGGGTAGCTTTACCCGAGTAGCTGAGCTTACAAACTCATCGAAGTCGATGATCAGTAAAGAAATAAGCCGATTAGAAGAGAATTTGGGCGCTCGCCTGTTACATCGCACAACCCGAAATGTAAAGTTAACGCATATTGGTGAAGGATATTTGCAACGCGCGCGTGAAATCCTCGCTCAAGTAGAAGATGCGGATCAATTTGCGCAAAACTTACAACAAAACTCACGCGGTAAATTGAAAATCAATGCTCCGATGGCATTGGGGATCACCGATCTTGCTACATTGTTCGCTGACTTTATGCAGCTGAACCCTGAGATCGAGTTAGATATTCATTTGGGTGATGAAACGGTAGATTTGGTCGAGCAAGGATTCGATCTTGGCTTTCGTGCATCAAGTACGCAAATTGAATCCAATTATGTCGGCAGACCGCTTAGACGCTTTTCCTATAAAATCTGCGCTTCACCTGAGTATTTGAAAAAACACCCTGCAATTACATTACCGCAAGACTTAGCTTCACATAACTGTTTTATTTACAGCTACTTTCAAGGAAAAGATGTCTGGCCAATTGAGGAGGGAGTGAGCGTGTCGGGTAATCTAAAGGTCAACAGTACGCTGTTTATGATGCAATCCATAAAGCGTGGATTGGGCATCGGCTTTATACCCGATTTTGTTTGTGAAAACGCACTCGAACGTGGTGATGTGGTTGAAATACTACCACATACCAACAAGCCGCTATTAACCCTATACGCACTCTACCCTGCCAGACATTTTGTGCCTGACAAGGTTGTGAAATGTATTAGGTATTTAGAGCATTGGTTTGAGACAAAACATGCGGATAACTAGCTAGCTCACTCATGCTCCATTGTGACATGCCTAACACTTAATTGTTTTAAATGATGTGTATCTTTGAGTTCCATGTCGCCCAGCCTGTGGTGGGAGTGTATCGGGTAGAGAAAGCTCACCGCCATTGACATGCTTTGCACTAGAGCGTGAAAGTTCTTTTAGTTTTTTTGACTTGAGTAGTAGCGAAGTTTTCATGCTTTTTATTCCTTATTATTAAGCTATTTTGACTCCTTCAACTTCATTTAAACATAGGTACAACTTGTGCCCCAACACAACCATCTGGCAAAACCAACCCTATGAATTTTTAATTCCTTAACTGAAGTGGTAGAAGCGATAAACGGAACAATATCCTAAACCTGTCTCTTTATGTAGTGCAAGAGTAAGTCGCCATATTAGGTAAAAAATATTCGCTATTATGTAAAGAATAAACACCATGCTGTCGCCTATTCCACGACAGTCATGGTATTGGTAATGTGATAGCCTATTCTGACTAACTGATATTATTTGATTTTTATATTTTCACAACAAATAAAACAAAATTAGATGTGTATTGGCGCACTGATTATAATTGCTCACAAGACACAGCGCTGACCAATACATGAATGTCGTAATACACCGACATAGTTTTGAATACCTCACCGAACGTACTACCGTCTTTGGTACTAATTGTGACATGAGTATCTCTGTGCTGCGAAGATGCATAATTAAAGGGATACAAAATGCTGTGACGGCTAATACTACTTGGCTGTAATTCATAAGCACCGTTGCTGTTTAAATATGTAGACTCTACCTTAAGGTGGGCTTGCAGCTCACGATAGTAACGCTCATGACGATTCGTGCGATTGAAAGCGATACCCACACCACAATTACCACCCATTGGATAAATGTTGTTCACAAAAAATGTTACTTCACTGGCATCACGATGCAAGGTTGCAAAATCTCCGCTGCTTGCAAGCCAATCGGCAGGATTTGCAGATGCCGGTAAGGCACACATAATTCCGGTCAAAGCAGCTATTGCGCATTGAAGACTTGGTTTGATATTTCCTGTCATCATTTTCAATATTCCTTATTGTAGGCTGAGCTTATGCTCTATCATAGAGATAGCCACAACAAATGTAAAATAAAAGTTAACCACCCTAAACTAATCAAGCAAGCATAGGTAAACACTACAACGCTTTACACTTTACTTATACAAAAGTAAAAATTTAACGCTTTAATTTATATAGACAAAATTAGTCACCAACAGTCTGAACTTAGTATTTCAACAAACAAAGTTCCCATATGAGCCACATACCGATTATAGTTAACACCATCAATTAAAGTTAAAAATATGTGAAGGAAAACAATGCGACCATCATTTGATGATCTAAGTTATTTTGCAGAAGTGGCGACCACATTAAACTTCTCACGTGCGGCTCATCGCCTAGGTATCACGCAGCCTAGTATGAGTGCGGCGATCAAACGCCTTGAACAAAGCTTCAACACACAACTGGTGATTAGAAGTCGAAATGGCGTAAAACTAACGCGCTCAGGGGCTGCTTTGGCAAAACACAGCCGTAAATTTATGGCCGACTGGGAGCAGTTACAGGCAAATGTGATCCGCGCTGGAACCGATATGCTGGGCACGTTTTCTATCGGCTGCCATCCATCAGTAGCGCTTTATAGCCTGCCTCGCTTACTCCCTGCTTTGAAAGACAAGTATCCAAACGTAAAACTAAACTTAGTTCATGATCTTTCAAGAAAAATCACCGAACAAGTCGTTGGATTTGAAATTGACTTTGGTCTTGTGATCAACCCAATCCAACACCCAGATTTGGTGATCCACAAGCTGTTTTTAGACGAGGTAACACTGTGGCGCGGTGCAAACTTTGACGCAGTTGCAAAGACCAATGAGCGGGTCATTTTGTACTGTGATCCTAACCTCAAGCAATCTCAGGCATTGCTTAAGGCGATAGACTTGACCCACTTCCAAGTCGAGCACTCTAATAATCTAGAAGTAATCGCTTGCTTAGTTGCCAAAGGTATTGGCTTGGGAATATTACCGCAACGTGTTGCCAAGAAAAGCTCTGAGCCATTACACCGTTATGAACACAACGATGCAATGGTCATTGATGAGCTATGCCTCATCCACCGTTTTGACATTCAAAATAGTACCGTGAGTCATAACCTCAAGCAGGAAATCAAAGCGGTGCTGAGTGAGCCGCTAGATTAACTTCTTCGAGCTGCTGACAGGTCACAGCGCTGGTGAGCGCATAGATACTATTCCAACTTGACATACCATCGAATACTTCCCCAAAGGTACGGCCATCTTTGGTGTTGATGGTAACGTAGGTCATGTAGTATTGGGCTGTATAGTCGAATGAATACAATATGCCCTTGTCCGTAACCGATGAGGGTGATAATTCGTATAAACCACTGTCGGTCAAATAAATTGATCTAACATCTATATGCTCAAGTAGCTCACGATAATAGTGCTCTCGGCTATTGAAACCATTTAACGCAATACCAATACCGCAATTTCCGTCGCGAAGCTGCGGATAGTGAACGGCAAAACGTACTTCGGAAGCATTAGGATTTAGCGTGGCAAAATCACCACTGGTATTGATCCAATCACCTGGGCTTGCCAAAACAGGCAGCGTCAGCACAGCCGAGGCAAGTGATAGCAGCGAGCGCCTGCTAAAAATGTGTGTGGTCATATTAAAGACTCCTTTTCATGTTGTGTATGGCGTAAATGATATTGACTTACCATCTCAACATAAAATAGGAGTTAGCAATGCGTAACATAGGGTCAATCTATGATGGCTAACAGCCGTACTCACTGAGAATTAGAACATTACCCTATGAGCACTGATTGCTCGTTGTTTACCTTTTAGCGTTATCTCGGTATCTTCTACATAACTGAGGCCTAGTTTGCCAATAACCGCTCTGGAGCGAGTATTCTCTACAAAGTGTGTCGCCTCAAGCCCTTGTAGATAGTGGTGTTTTCTATAATAGCTAACCAGCCCATTCACCGCTTCAGGTGCGATACCTTGCCCCCAGTAATCACACCCTAACCAATACCCTAACGTACCCACGTTATTGACAATTTCTACAAAGCCTAGTGCGCCAATCACACTGTTATCGCCTCGCTGGGTGATGGCATATACCACACTTTCACCACTTTCATACTGAGACTGGTGAGTACTGATCCATTCGGTCGCCATGTCTTGTGAATAGGGATATGGAATATTCTTAGTCATATCACTGACTCGCTTATCCCCAGCCAACTTTGCTACTGTTGCTGCGTCATCAAAGTCAAAAGGCCGTAATATTAAACGTGCTGTAGTAATGATCGGTTGCATCTGTCTTCCTTTGCTTATTAATTAATTAGCTTGCGACTAAAATTGCTTTTTCTCATATATATAGCATCTGGCAACTTATCACCATCAGGAAGTTGCGTTGAAACAAATCCAAAACGCTCATAAGCTTTGCTAGCAGATTGATTATCACTATACACAAACAACGAGCATTGCTGCACTTGAAGCGACTGTAAACCCCGTTTACACAACTCGCTCAGTAGTCTATCGACGAGCCTTTGGCCCCGATATGCTGGATTTACGGCTAAACGGGCAAGGTGACAACAGCCTGAACGTAAGTAGTATTGGCCAAAGGCCATTAATTCACCTTGCGATGATTGCAATGCTAGGCTATCCAGCTCTGTCAGTCTTAAGTCTGCCTTAAAAGAATTGAGATCAAAAGGGTAACGAAAGTTTGGTCCAGCCCACGTGAGCAAATCACCTCGACTGTTAAACCAAGTCATCAGTTGCATAATATGAGAGTGTGTTGGGGTAATTACGTCCATTTCGTCATCCTCAAGCGTTTCATGTTGCTAAAATAGCAAATTAACCCACCACGGCAACCATAACACTTACCACTAATGCCAAAGCAAACACCAAACGCAACCGCTTAGCTTGTTTTGGCTTTGCAAAGAAGACTCTCAGCTTCGCCCCCGCCGCCATCCATAGCGTATCAACTATAACAGCAACTAGAAAACAAACAGTCGCTGTTAACAGTAGATTGAGCAATGGGCTGTGCGTTTGCAGCATGTTGTTTGCAAAGATAGCTAAAAATGCGGCATACGCCTTAGGGTTAATCAGATTTAAGATAAACCCATCTTTAAATACGGGTGGCTGCCCTGTTTGAGATGTAATACCGCCTTGTGCTGTCGCGATTCGATAAGCCACAAAACACAAGTAACCGGCTGCCGCTAGCTGACAAACTATTTTAATGGTTGGATAAGCATTAAATAACGTGCCAAGCCCCGCTGCAACTATAGCGATCACCACCAAGAGGCCACCTAAAATTCCAGCCAAGAAACCACTTCCTTGACGAAAACCAAAACTCGCTCCAACCCCAGCCAAAGCCAATGGCGCAGGGCCAGGAGAGCCTAACAATAGCGCCGTCGTTAACGCTAAAGATAAAACCACTTCCATGGTGTTGTTTCCTAATTTAATTGACGTGATAAAAAAGGCCCTATCTGGGCCTTGGTAACATTACCAACAAAATCTAAAGTGTACGTTGTTACAGCTGAGGCACTCGCACACTGCCTTCCATCAACACGCGCGCGCTTCGGCTCATCACCGCTTTTTCTGCTTGCCATTGTCCATCAATGTACTGTGCAGCTGCGCCCACTCGTAACGTGCCAGAAGGATGCCCGAAAGTAACACTCTCACGGGCACCGCCACCTGCCGCCAAGTTCACCAAAGTCCCAGGAATGGCTGCAGCAGTCGCGATTGCCACCGCAGCAGTGCCCATCATGGCATGGTGCAATTTACCCATCGATAGTGCGCGAACGCAGATATCTATGTCATGGGCGTTGATCTGTTTACCACTGGAGGCCAAATAACTTTGCGCTTTGCTGACAAAAGCAATTTTGGGCGTATGCTGGCGTGTAGCCGCTTCTTCTAACGAGCTAATTAAGCCCATCTTCAAAGCACCATGTGCGCGGATAGTCTCAAACCGTGCCAATGCTGCATCATCACCGTTAATCGCTTCTTGCAATTCCGTGCCCGTATAGCCAAGTTCATCAGCATTAAAAAATAATGTCGGTATACCAGCATTAATCATGGTGACCGCAAACTTGCCAATACCAGGTACTTCCAACATGTCCACCAAGCTACCAGATGGAAACATAGCACCCTCGCCATCCGCAGGGTCCATAAACTCAACGACCACCTCGGCGGCAGGAAACGTGACACCATCAAGTTCAAAGTCACCCGTTTCTTGCACTTCCCCATCCGTAATAGGTACATGCGCGATAATGGTTTTCTTGATGTTAGCCTGCCAAATACGCACCACGGCGATACCATTTTGTGGAATGCTACCAGCATCAACCAAACCATTACTGATAGCAAACGAGCCCACTGCGGCCGTTAAGTTGCCGCAGTTCCCGCTCCAATCGATAAATGGTTTATCGATGGCCACCTGTCCAAACAAGTAATCGACATCATGATCAGCCTGTGTACTTTTTGACAAAATAACCGTTTTACTGGTGCTGGATGTAGCTCCCCCCATACCATCAGTATGCTTACCATAAGGGTCTGGACTACCAATCACACGTAACAACAAAGCATCGCGCTCGGGGCCTGCCACCTGCGCTTGAGGTGGCAAATCAGTGAGGTTAAAAAATACCCCTTTGCTGGTGCCACCACGCATGTAGGTTGCGGGCACTTTAATTTGTGGCTTAAAAGACATTACTTATTCCTGTAAAGCATCTTCCAAGACCCTGATAAACAGGGTCAAGTGTTGTTAAAAGTTATGCGTTAGCTTCTAAAAAGTCTTTCGCAAAGCGCTGTAGTACACCACCTGCTGAGTAGATTGACACCTCTTCAGCGGTATCTAATCGACATGTCATTGGCACTTCAACACGCTCACCATTTTTACGGTTTATCACCAGTGTTAACGTTGCACCCGGACTTGGCTCCCCTTCTACATCAAAGGTTTCTGTGCCATCTATTTCTAAGGTTTTGCGAGTCGTCCCCGCTTTAAACTCAAGCGGCAACACACCCATACCAATTAAGTTAGTACGGTGAATACGCTCAAACCCTTCAGCAGCAATCACCTCAACACCCGCTAAACGTACGCCTTTAGCAGCCCAGTCACGCGAAGACCCTTGACCATAGTCAGCACCAGCCACAATGATCAACGGCTGCTTACGCTCCATGTAGGTTTCAATCGCTTCCCACATACGAGTTTCTTGACCTTCCGGTTCAATACGCGCCAATGAGCCTTGCTTAACTTCACCGTGCTTGTCACGTACCATTTCATTAAATAGTTTCGGGTTCGCAAAGGTTGCACGCTGAGCTGTTAAGTGGTCGCCTCGGTGCGTTGCATAGGAGTTAAAGTCTTCTTCTGGCAAGCCCATTTTTGCTAGATACTCACCTGCTGCACTGCTGGCAAGAATCGCATTGGATGGTGATAAGTGATCCGTGGTGATGTTGTCACCCAATACCGCCAGCGGTCGCATACCTTTCATGGTGCGCTCAGCGGCCAAAGCCCCTTCCCAATAAGGCGGGCGACGAATATAGGTACTCATCTCGCGCCAATCATACAGTGGGTTATTGTGCTCACCGTAATCAACCGTTAAGTCGAACATCGGCTCGTATACTTGGCGGAACTGCTCAGGCTTCACACTTTGTGCGATCACTGCATCAATCTCTTCGTCGCTCGGCCAAAGGTCTTTGAGGGTAACTGGATTACCTTGTTGATCATGACCTAAAACATCTTTTTCGATATCAAAGCGGATAGTTCCAGCAATAGCATATGCCACAACTAGTGGGGGAGACGCCAAAAATGCCTGCTTTGCGTAAGGGTGAATACGACCATCAAAGTTACGGTTACCTGATAATACAGCGGTAGCGTACAGGTCACGATCGATCAGTTCTTGCTGAATTTTAGGGTCGAGGGCACCACTCATACCGTTACAAGTGGTACATGCAAATGCGACCACACCAAACCCTAATTGTTCAAGCTCCGGTAACAGATCTGCTTCTTCAAGATACATTTTTACCGCTTTTGAACCCGGCGCTAATGATGATTTAACCCAAGGTTTACGGGTTAAACCTTTGGCATTGGCGTTACGCGCTAACAAGCCGGCCGCAATGACGTTGCGTGGGTTACTGGTGTTTGTACAGCTGGTGATAGCAGCAATGATCACCGCACCATCAGGCATTTTACCTTCTTCATTCTCTACAACGCCTGCGATGCCCTCTTTGGCCAAATCCGCCGTTGCAACACGTTTATGAGGGTTAGATGGACCCGCGATGTTACGCCCAACCGATGATAAATCAAACTTTAACACTCGCTCATACTGAGCTGATTCAAGGCTATCCGCCCAAAGGCCGGTGTGCTTAGCATAGCTTTCCACCAAACGAACCTGCTCATCATCACGGCCCGTTAGCTTTAAATAATCAATTGTTTGCTGGTCGATGTAGAACATCGCTGCAGTCGCGCCATACTCAGGTGTCATGTTTGAGATGGTAGCTCTGTCACCAAGAGTCAGACTCGCCGCCCCTTCGCCGTAAAACTCAAGGTAGGCACCCACCACTTTTTCAGCACGTAAAAACTCTGTTATCGCAAGTACGATATCGGTTGCGGTAATTCCCGGCTGAGCCTTACCAGTTAACTCTACACCAACGATATCAGGCAAACGCATGTACGAAGCACGGCCTAGCATCACACTTTCGGCTTCAAGGCCACCCACACCCACAGCAATCACGCCAAGTGCATCAACATGTGGTGTATGGCTATCGGTACCCACTAATGTATCAGGAAACGCCACGCCATCTCTGGCATGGATCACTGGAGACATTTTTTCTAGGTTAATTTGGTGCATGATGCCGTTACCCGGTTGAATAACGTCAACATTTTTAAATGCGGTTTTGGTCCAGTTGATAAAGTGGAATCTATCTTCGTTACGCCTATCTTCAATCGCACGGTTTTTTTCAAACGCGTCTTTTTCAAAACCAGCGTGCTCTACTGCCAATGAGTGGTCAACGATTAACTGAGTTGGTACAACAGGGTTTACTTTAGATGGATCGCCCCCTTTAGCAGCGATTGCATCACGTAACCCCGCCAGATCGACCAACGCCGTTTGGCCAAGAATGTCATGACATACAACACGCGCTGGAAACCAAGGAAAATCTAAATCACGACGACGCTCAATGATCTGAGTCAAGCAGTCATCCAGTTTTTCGCTTTCACAACGACGTACTAGGTTTTCAGCAAGCACACGAGATGTATAAGGCAAGGTGTCGTAGGCACCTGGTTTTAGAGAATCAACTGCTTCACGTGTGTCATAAAAGCTCAGTTGCGAATTAGGCAACAGCTTACGGTATTTGGTATTCATAACTACATCCATTGGAATTTGATGACGGACAAAATAGCAAGCGGCTAACATGGGTTAGCCGCATCAATGCGTGATTAACGCGCTGAGATAGGCGTGACAGGACGTAACTCTTCGCCTGTGTACTCAGCTGACGGACGAATAATGCGGTTATCCGCACGTTGTTCCATCACATGTGCAGCCCAGCCAGTTAAACGTGACATTACGAAAATAGGTGTAAATAGCTTAGTAGGAATACCCATAAAGTTATATGCCGATGCGTGGAAAAAGTCTGCATTACAGAACAGTTTCTTCTCGCGCCACATCACTTCTTCACAACGTACAGATACGGGATAAAGTACGGTATCTCCCACATCTTTTGCTAGCTTTTCTGACCACTGTTTGATGATTTCGTTACGTGGGTCACACTCTGAGTAAATCGCGTGGCCAAAGCCCATGATTTTTTCTTTTCGTTCTAACATACCCATCATTTCTTGCTCTGCGTGCTCAGGCGAAGTGAAACGCTCGATCATATCCATCGCCGCTTCATTTGCACCACCGTGTAGTGGGCCACGTAGTGAACCAATCGCACCAGTAACACATGAATGCATGTCTGAGAGTGTCGACGCACATACACGAGCAGTGAAGGTAGAGGCGTTGAACTCATGTTCTGCATAAAGAATTAGGGATACATGCATTACACGCTCATGTAGCTCGTTTGGCTTTTTACCATGTAACATGTGTAGGAAATGTGCACCGATTGAATTATCATCCGTTTCCACGTCAATGCGCACACCATCGTGGCTGAAACGATACCAGTAACAAATAATGCTTGGGAAACACGCCAACATGCGATCTGTCACTTTGCCCTGTAAGTCAAAGCTTGTTTCACCTTCTAAGTTACCTAGCATTGAGCAACCTGTACGTAGCACATCCATAGGGTGAGCATCAGCTGGAATACGTTCCAACACTTCTTTCAATGCTTGTGGTAAACCGCGCATCGAACGTAATTCGCCCTTGTAGCTGTCAAGTTCAGCCTGAGTAGGCAAGTGACCTTTTAGAATAAGATAGGCCACTTCTTCAAATTCACAGTGTTCTGCCAACTCTTTAACATCATAACCACGATACGTGAGGCCAGAACCTGATTTACCCACTGTTGATAGTGCTGTTTTCCCTGCTACCTGGCCTCGAAGGCCAGCACCGCTTAGTACTTTTGCCATTTTGTTGTCTCCTGAATTTTTACCTGCTGAATATTATTTTTCTCTAATGGGCCAATATTTTAGTTAACATCAGGCCCATCATAATGATTTCTTTAATTACTTGTTTTTACCTTCGGCAAACAATGAATCAAGCTTTTGCTCGTATTCGTGATAGCCAAGGTAATCATATAAATCCATACGTGTTTGCATGGTGTCGATGACCGCCTTTTGATCGCCGTCTGACAAAATTGTTTGATAGACCAACTCCGCCGCTTTGTTCATTGCACGGAACGCACTCAGTGGGTAAAGCACCATATCGACGCCCCACTGTGCTAACTGATCTTTGTTCCAAAGCTCAGTTTTGCCAAATTCGGTGATGTTAGCCAAGATAGGCACATCTAACGCTTCGCTGAACGCTCGGTAGTGCTCCTCAGTTTGCACAGCCTCCGCGAAAATACCGTCAGCTCCTGCTGCCACATAAGCTTTAGCGCGTTCAATCGCGGCTTCTAAACCTTCCTGTGCGAACGAGTCTGTGCGCGCCATAATGAAAAAGTCAGGATCCGTGCGAGCATCTACCGCAGCTTTGATACGGTCTACCATTTCTTCTGTAGAGACAATCTCTTTATTTGGGCGGTGACCACAGCGTTTCTGGGCAACCTGATCTTCCATATGTACGGCTGCAGCGCCTGCTTTTTCCATATCACGGATGGTTTTAGCGATATTGAATGCCCCACCCCAACCGGTATCAATATCTACCATCAGAGGTAAGTCACATGCAGCTGTAATGCGCTGCACATCTGCAATCACGTCATTAAGTGACGTCATGCCTAAATCTGGTAAACCGTAAGAAGCGTTTGCCACGCCACCACCAGAGAGATAAATAGCTTGATGGCCTATTTTCTTAGCCATAATAGCCGAGTAGGCATTGATTGTGCCTACAATTTGCAATGGTTGATTAGCCTCTAATGCCTCGCGAAACTTCTTACCTGCGCTTTTATATCCTGTCATGATGTTCTCTCTTATAAGCTGTTTTGAAGCTTAGCTTCGATATTATTTTTTGAATATGTGATATGTCGACGCATCAGCATTTCCGCTAATTCCGGATCACGATTGCTGATGGCTTGTACGATATGCTTATGTTCGTCAAAAGCACTGGTGACTCTTGGACCTGCCATACCTAATTGCACGCGATACATGCGCACTAGATGATATAAACCATTCACTAACATAGAGATCAGGTGGCTGTTTTTACTGCCTAAAATGATTCGATAGTGAAAGTCCAAGTCGCCCGCTTCTTGGTAATAAAGCTCTGCGCTTTTCACTTCATGTGATTGGCTATTGAGTAATGCGTTCAGGTCAGCTACCTCTTCTGCACTCATGTGCAAGGCTGCTAAGCGCGCAGCCATCCCCTCAAGCGCTTCTCTTACCTGATAAAGCTCAGCCAAACCTTCGGGACTAAGTGATACAACACGCGCACCGACATTAGCCCTACGTTCAACAATATTACACGCTTCTAAACGATTGATAGCCTCACGCACCACAGCACGGCTCACTTGGTATTTTGTCGACAATTCGGTCTCACTCAGCTTAGACCCTGATGGGATCACCCCCTCAACAATCTCCTTGCGAAGACGAAAGAAGGCTTTATCCGAGGATGTTACGGCTTGCTCTTGAAAAAACTCCATCTTAGCCCACATATACTGAGTGATAAAAAGTTGTAGACAATATAGTGCCGCTTTACGTTAACGTCAACCTAGAAACCAATAGATTGTCGACAATTTAACTTATAACCTATATAAATATGATGAATGATAATCACAATATTGAACATAAGTCTGAAACCACATAACGCTATACAGCCGCCATTATGTCACCCAAAAGTTGCTATAAATACAACTACCCCAAACACACAGAAACACGATTATTGATACCAAAACCCCCGCTGAGCCTAAGTCTTTTGCCAAGCCTGATAAGGGATGTATCTCAAAACTAACACGGTCGATAGTTGCCTCAATGGCGGTATTGATGATCTCGGCAAACATCACAAATAACGTAGCGCATAACATAGCAACCTTTTCGTACAAGCCGATTTCAAGACTAAAAATAACAACTAAAGTGACGGCGAGTAGCGCCACTTCTTGGCGAAACGCAGACTCATTGCGGACCAACCATTTCAGTCCACGCATTGAATGTTTAAATGCAAAATATATACGTTTAAGTCCACGCGGTTTATGGCGAGTGTCAAATTCCAGCAAGGTCTTCCTCCGATATTCTGTAAGCATTTTATGTACCGTACCCACAAAATGTTGCAAAATTACTGACTCTTCACTCATTTATTTAGCGAACTGATTCCTACTTTATTTCACCGAAAAGCTGAACTACAGGTAAAGGAGGTGAACCTATTCGCACATCATGAATTGATTAAAAGTCCTATGTAGCCTAATTATGAGAAGGTGAAGCGAGCAAAAACCTTTTAAAGAGTGGTAACTTATCAAGTTTTTGCATGAACTAACTCGCGCTGTTTTTAAACTTATTTGCTACACTTATAGTATACATATAATTTGGGTACTGCCGTGGTTGTAAATAAACGCCTTTACAGTTTGTTGCTTATGTCCCTGTTATGGTCTGGTTTATGTCTAAGCAGTGACTGCATAGCAGCGACTTTACCGCATTTAACCGTCGTAACCGAACTTTCGCCACCTAACCAGACTTATGATAATGGCGTTGTAGGCGGCACCAGTACCGAGTTGGTAAAACAAATAGTGAGCAAAGCAAGCCTAGATGCGGATTACCACCTTTATCCATGGGCAAGAGCCTTTAAGGTCGCCAGTGAACGCAAAAACACTTTGATATACAGCATGGCCAAAACGCCGTTAAGAGAGCAAAACTTTCATTGGATTGGTCCCGTGGCTAGGTTTGAACTGGGGTTTGTTACCAACAGTTATCGCCAAGACGTTAAGATTGAAGCGTTAGAAGATGCAAAGAAGTATAGGCTTGCCGTGCAACGTGGAGATATCGCTGCAGAAAAGCTCGAGCAGTTTGGTTTCGATTATGTACTCACCGCAGATATCGAGCGTTCATACCAACTTCTCGTCACAAATAAAGTAGATTTAGTGTTAGATGACCCTCGATATATCCAACCTATGACAGACGCGCTTAACTTGCCAAAAGATCATTTCCGTTTTGTATTCAGTGTGCCAAACCTATCGGTAAGCGGGTATTTAGCCGCCAATATTGATACCTCAGATGAAGTAATAAACAAGCTACGTTTAGCATTTGAAGACGTAAAAAGAACCGAATTATATAAGCTTGTTCTGTCTGGTTATCATTAGCCGCCATTTGCTTTATTTCAGACACAAAAAAAGCAAGCCTTAGCTTGCTTTTTTTACAGCACGAATGCTTAGATAACAGTGATGTTCTCTGCTTGAGGGCCTTTTTGACCTGTAGCAAGAGTAAACTCAACACGTTGGCCTTCAGCAAGAGTACGGAAACCGTCGCCTTTGATTGCGCTGAAGTGAGCAAAAACGTCAGGGCCATTCTCTTGTGCAATGAAACCAAAACCTTTTGACTCGTTGAACCACTTAACTGTGCCAGTTACTGTATTAGACATATCTAGATATCCTGATTTAAAAATTTAACTATGCCCATCTGGGCGCATAGAGCAAAAATTAGACGGTACTTAAAAACTTCAGGACGGTACTACAAGTATGACTTATACAACAACGTAATGGAGATTTATAAACACTGACATATTTTTTGTCTAAGCTCAGTCTATCTAGATCAGACGCCAAGTCAATCAATTTTGCGACCAATGAAATGAAATTTCTATGACAACTTGTTAACACTAAGGTTAACAACTCAAATGATATGAAATTAATTCGCAAGGCTTTGAGGCAGAGAATAAAGCGTATTAACCGTACATATCCAACTAAAAACTCAAATGCCATACATAAAAATAATCTAAACCTCCTGAGCACACGTATTAACCATTAGCTGCTGGTTTTTCACCACACATGCACTAGGTTTAGTTTAGTCTGTATTACGCAAGTGGAGTTCAAGGCTCATGGATAACAAAATATCAAGTTTAGAAGAAACTGCATTTTTTAGTCAGCTTATGCACAGTTGCTCAGTGCTCCAGCTACTTAAACAAGTTCTCATGCATTCCCACCACGCTATTGTTGTCACTAATGCGGACCACATCAAGGGATACCCAATCGTGTATGCCAACAGGGTTTTTTGCGAACATACCGGCTATGAATTAGCCGAGCTTGTTGGTCACTCTCCTCGCATTCTACAAGGCCCAGATAGTAATCACAAAATAATAGCTAAGATTACACCTGCACTTAAAAAAAATGGCTATTTTTACGGCTCTTCGATTAATTACCGAAAAGACGGTTCAGTGTACCCAGTAGAGTGGAATATTTCTGAGATTAAAAATGAAGAGGGTGAAGTTACTCACTATATATCAATGCAAAAAGATCTCACCAACCTCAAGCGCATCGCTGAACAAATCAAAGATACCAATGAGCTATTCAAACGCTTTTATGCCGTTCAAGCAAAAGAAAATGAAAGCAAACTAGAACTAAACAAACAAGTCGTTGAAGCAATTAAAACAAATGAAAAAATATATAGTGGCAACCTGCGTTCAAGTGACAATATTGAGTTGTTTGAAGAGGCATTTTTCGACTTTTCACCAGGACAAATGGGTGCGTTAGGAAATAAAATGGACAAAACACCGGTTAGTGCAACTGAGTTTTGGCAAGAAAGCCCCATCGCTCGAGACGATATTATTTCTCTTACTGAATCCATCCGAGAACTAGACGCAGAGATTGGCCTTGCAGAAGCACTCAACAGTCAAAAAAACTACCAGACAATTGCCAAGTACATGAAAGAAGTTGCTAATGGCTTATATTTTTGTGTTGAATTCAACGATGGAGCCCTGATCATCGACGAAGTCGCTAACAAACTGGCACAACTAGATAGCACGGACGATGTGCCAACAGAGATGCTCGCAATGTTTAACAAAGATGTATCCGACTGGATTGATAGTGTTTTTGTGCTAAAAAATGCCGAAAATATATTTTCTGGCGAAAACGACACCATCGCCGCGGGCAATCAGTTACTGGCGTTGCTTAAATAATCATTACTCATAACTGCTTGGCAATCGCAAGTGTTATGCAATCACTTTGAGAGAGCGAATAAAGACTAGTATGATCCAAACTTATAAGTTGGCACCTTAAATTGCAGTAGGTTGGATAAGGGGCGAAGCCACGCCATCCGACATAAAGATGTAAGCGTTTGCAGTGTGCCAGAAGCGGACTATCAGCGTAACTCGTTTCTGCCCAAAAAGAGTTAACGTAAATACTCTATAGGTCAGCTTTGAGCGAAAAGCGGTCATCCAGTTAAGTAATTATTAACTTAGTAAGAATAAGAGGAAACTTTCCTCTTTTTACATGTTTATATGAGTTACAGAAAGCATAATATTTATAGCGGGCAATCACTTATACTATTTGCTATTAATGTAAGTTCATAAAATAAGGATGCTTTCGCGCTAAAATAGGGAAAGTGTCCTCTGATAAAGTTGTTAGGAATTTTATTGAGATTTGAGTATGGAACAATTTTTTGATCAAACTAGTAGCGCTGAAGTTGTTTTACCAACAAAAGCATTGTCATGCCTGCCATTTGCACAAGATTGCTTTTCTGGGTGGGATGAAAATTGTGATTTGAGAACCTTTTTGAACATCTTATTTTCTGAAGGAGGGTATGGTGAATATGGCGACTATACGTATTCAACGAAGATCGAAGAGTTCAACTATATCTTGGGACTATTTCAAGATGGTGCCGCAGTTATCGACCCTGAATCGAGCCCTGAAGATCCAACTTATCTGGTTCCGGATTTTGCTAACTCCATAGAGTTTTCATTAGCTGCTAAGTATGCAATAGCTTGGGATGCTGTAGTTAGTAACATGCTCTCGGAAAGTGC
>NZ_JAKFZQ010000035.1:0-23675 GCF_021654245.1 Pseudoalteromonas sp. MMG022
TAACGTTTTCAACAAGCCCCAACACCACGCCAAAAGCAACCAACTTCTTTAAGTCAAAGGTCTGGCCCTTACGTATTATTCTACCTAGAAAAAAACCGACAAAAGGGATCAGCTCCATAACGAACAAAATTAGGTATGCAAGCGCCATTTCTGTTAATGACAAAGCACCCAAACTAGAAAAAAAGATTGCTGAACTTACTAAAAAATAACCAAAAAATAAATACAATAACTTAACCTACCTCGTTTATATTTCACTCACAATTATCTATATTTAATTGGAATTTAAAAGTGTCAGAGTTGAAGCGCAGCACCTTCAAAAACGCTTCACCATTAACTTGATACTCATAAAGCTTTATTGTCTTAATTTCAAATACATTGGCTCCCTTCTCTCGCACCTCTAAAATTCTTAAATTCGTATAATAAGTTGCCGTCGCTATTTGCTCCCAGACGATAAAATCAGGTTGGTCACTCGCGCCATATTTTATGGCTTTTTCACCCACCTCTAACCTGCCTTTGGCGAGCCTAAATAAATCAAAAACCCCCCTCAAACAATACAATAGACAAACTCCTTGCAATCATAACCTTGGCTTCAACCTTTCCTCCTTTTGGTTCCAGAAAAAATAAAGAAAATGACAAAGCACAAACCATAATAATAGCCATGCAAAACTTCACTCGCCTCATCAAATTAGGCTGATAAACTTTAAGAACTAGCATTATTTACCTAGGGTTAATTCAACTTACTAATGAACTTTAAATTATTTCTAGCGGACTACATTCGCCACTACTTTTAGATATAGTTACAAGTATTCTCTCATATCAGGCTCCTTCGGTATTCAAGACTTTTACTGCTAAAGCTTAAAATCAAACTTCTAGATTTAGTTTTAATTACGCTGCACGTGCCAAATTTGGCTGTAATCGTTGTGCTCCATTTTAACGGAAAGCCGAAAGCGATCATTTATAATGCTCAGTCCCATCACTTTTTAAGCATTTCTAAACCTATTATCGACACATTGACATCCTAGTGCTAGCATCCCTACCCAATTAACACTTAATGAATGTAGCTGTAGTAGAGTTAATTTTTGCGTAATTCAAAAACACACTCTGGAAAGCTGCGATGAGAATACTATGAAAATGCGTATATTATTATGTTTGTTTACCGTTATTTTAGTAAGTGGCTGCGTGGCAACAGGCTCAAAGTTTAACGGTGAGCTGGCTCAAAAAAATGATCAAGCTTCGTTTTATCTATATCGCCCATCAAAGTTTTTTCAAGGTGGAACATGGCCTACTGTATTTATTAATGGTGAGGATAGGTTTACTTTAAAAAATGGTGGTTATATTCACACTTACCTTCCTCCAGGTACCCATACTATCAAAATTGGAAAAGCTCATTTTTTATCAAACTGGATGGGGGAAGATCTTGAATTTACAGTAGAGGTAGAGCCTGGTAAGCAGTATTTCTATCGTTTCGATATTGATTTTGGTAGTTTTGGAGGTGGAGGAAATTACATAACAATTTCTGGTTCAATCGGAATATTGCCAGTTAATGAGGATGAAGCGCTTAAATCTCTATCTGAGCTGAGATCTAGCATGTAACTACTAGCACCGACAACAGGGCAGTTATGAATGATCCTAAAAAAGCGCGAGTGTAACACTTATACTCGCGCTTTTTATTCCATAACCTACTGGGAGTTTTTTACTAAGCGTCTATTTTTTCTTCTTTCTCTTTTTTCTTTTTACGCTCGTCTTTTAACTGCTTTTGTTTTTCTTTTCTAAGCTCTCTTTCTTTTTTTCGAGCCTCTTTTTCAGCTTTTCTGCGCTCCTTAGCGAGCGCTTTCTTATCTTTTCTGACGTCTCGTTCGTGTTCCGCTTTATCTTTGCGCGCTTCTCTTTGCGCCTAGTCTAACTCTTTTCTGCGCTCTCTTTCATGCTCGGCTTTATCTTTGCGCCTCGCCTAAGTCTTTTCTGCGTTCTCTTTCATGCTCGGCTTTGTCTTTGCGCGCTTCTCTTTGCGCCTCTGCTAACGCTTTTTGTTCATCATGTTCTGCCGACGTTTCGTTACTGGCATAAAGCACCGATGCGTCACTTTCAGCACTTGCAGAAGCGTGATTAAACAAACTTAAAATTGATAGTGTTACTACTGCAAATAATTTCATAATCTTTTCCTACTAGAAAAAGCAACAATGTCCAATCTAATTGACTGAAATTAATCTTGCCTGAACTGACCAATATCTTCGATTCACCTGATCACCTCTATTTCAACTTCAATCACCCCAACACTGGTATCCGCAATATCAGAAAATGCCGATCTAGATAAGTCGATAATCCGCCCTTCAATAAATGGGCCCCTATCATTTACTTTAACAACCGTGCTTTTGCCATTGCTCACATTCGTCACTCTTACTTTAGAGCCAAAAGGTAGGGTTCTGTGCGCCGCAGTTTTTGCTAATTGATTGAAACGTTCGCCACTTGCGGTTTTACGAAATTGGTATTTCATCGCATAAAAAGAGGCTTTTCCTCGCTGTGTATAGCCAATTGAGGATTCTTTAGAGTGCATAGCAATACTAGAGCAACCAAGTAATAAAATAGTTGAAGTTGAAGCTGCAGCTGCTAACAACTTTACATACATATCCGTGTCATTCCTTCTGAATAAATCTTCGCACTATAGCATCGTGGAATCTTAGTAAACCTAGTATGAAGCGGCCACTATTCTTTGAGTTTTGCAGCCCAAAATAATTGCTGAGTGTTGCTTTAAGTGATACAAGTAAAAATAAACTGCTGATACAGCAACATAAAAAGGATGTGTAATTTTGAATAAACTATTTTTTGTCATATTGGCTTTTATCTCAGCCAATGTGAGTGCCTCGAACTTTCTAAACCTTGAACTACCTCAATCTCGCTTAGTGACCGAGACACCAAAAATAACGATTGCACTACCCGCCTCATATAAAGCCGATAAAACCAAACGCTACCCGGTAATGTACGTGTTGGATGGTGAGTTAAATGGTGAATTGGTTTATGGAGTTTTAGATAGGTTACATGCCTCTAAAGGCGCGAATGAACACATTATTGTGGGAATTAGCAGCGCGGATCGATTAAGAGACTTTGCACCGACCGTTAATAAAGACCCTAGAGGCCCGGTTGGCGCAGGTGGTGGCGCTGATAAACTATTAGATTTCATACAAAAAGAGTTAATGACAACGATTAATGCACAGTACCGTACGTCAAATCATAACGTGATTGCAGGTCACTCTATCGCGGGTTTATTTGTGATGCATACTTTCCACACGCGCCCTACTCTTTTTCAGGCGCATATGGCGTTTAGCCCCGCAGTTTGGTGGGCTGCGAGAGAAACAGCGCAAGCAGCAAAGAAATATGTACTTTCTGACGATGATGTAGGCACCTTTTTGTATATGAACATCGGCAGCGAAGGCGGTGAAATGCGCCAAGTATACGACGACTTATCACAAACAATCTTAAGAAATCGCTCCACTGATCTAAGTCTACACCTGAACTCATTTGACAGCGAAGATCACGATTTCACTATGGTTGCAGGTTTATACCACGCTTTGAAAGCACTGCATGGTTATCAGCAAAGTACACAAAAGCTATAAAAAAGATAAATATCAGCGTGGTGTTCGTTACACAAATATGTACAACGAACACAGCCTGAGGTTACTGACTTACCACTACCCGATTGCGCCCTTGTGCTTTGGCGTCATACACCGCGTGATCAACCTGCTTAAGCGAATAGCTAAAAGGTTTTTCTAGCACCACCTTGGCGACCCCACAGCTAACGGTGACTTGAATATAATGATGCGCCGTTTCAATGATATTCCTTTCAACACTCAAGCGCAGCCTTTCGGCGACT
This sequence comes from Pseudoalteromonas sp. MMG022, assembly GCF_021654245.1. Taxonomy (NCBI): domain Bacteria; kingdom Pseudomonadati; phylum Pseudomonadota; class Gammaproteobacteria; order Alteromonadales; family Pseudoalteromonadaceae; genus Pseudoalteromonas; species Pseudoalteromonas sp. MMG022. The sequence continues at coordinate 3,869 of NZ_JAKFZQ010000035.1, forward strand.
TCTTGTGCGCCAGCCAACGGTGTATTAGGAAGTAACACGATAAACTCTTCACCGCCTAAGCGACAAAGACTGTCTTCAGCTCGCAAGGCTTGCAGGCAGCACTGGGCAAACTCTTTTAAGACCACATCACCAATTTCATGGCCGTAGCTATCGTTAATACGCTTAAAGTGGTCAATGTCTAGCATCACCACGCTCAGCGGCTCTGATGCACGAATATGGCGGCGGATCTCTCGGTGTGCACTATCCATCAGGTAGCGACGGTTTTTTAGGCCGGTCAGCGCATCTTGAAAAGCCAATTTGGTCAATTGTTGTTGCAAGGTCCACAGTTCATTAACCAAAAGCCGACGGCTACAACAATCAGCCACCATCTCAGCATAAGCTATCTCTGCACTTTGCCACTGCCTCAAAGGCCCACGGCCTTCAAAACACACAACCCCATGAGGAATACCGTTTTTAAATATGGTGGTATCAAGCATGGTAGTGATATGGTTAGGAAGCAGGTAATTGTTTTTAAATTCAGCTGTGCGTGGGTCTGTGGCGGCATCATGAGCGTCTATCGAAATGCCTGTAGTAATGGCCTTGAAATAATTTTGGTATTGCTCACACAGCAGAATGGGATAATCATCTGCGTTAAGGTCATTATCCCACTGGGTATTGGCTACATTGATCAGCTTTTTGGGGTCAGAAATATCATCAAAAAGCCATACTGAAACTTGATCAACCACTAAGGTTTCTTTGCCTTCTCGGATCAAATCCAGTAAAAAACTTTGATAACTACCCGATACATCTAACTCTTCAGAACTCATGCGCCTTAAACGTTGAGTTACTTCACTGAGATCAATAAACATAGTAAGCCATTTATATTTAAGTCATTTGATGTCTATGAGCCTTGCTCACTTATGATCATAATACCTAAACAGCAAACAAATGGGTAAGTATTTATACACAATTATTTTAAAGGTGAACTACGATACGAATAGCTTACTGCATATATTTTGCCAAGTATTTTTTAAATACCGGGTCTGTTTTGGCCAACTGTTTTTGCTCTTCTAAAATATTTTGTAAAATACTATGTGATGTCAAAGGATTAGCAAGTACCACACGAAATACCACGGTCGGTTGATGGTCATATTGCTCTGGTGTTAAACGTGTACGCGATACAAACGAGATCCCCGCTTCACGCTGACGCTTTTGCATGCTGGCAGTAAAACGATTGAGCGCCGCGTAGATATCAATGCGCTCTTGTTCGTCCGCTTTGGCAATGGCATCACGAATTTGCGTCGGTACATAACGGTAGGTCAACAAGCATAACTCTGGCTCTGAGATCAGCTCAAAGTCAGGGTCTTGTTTGATTAACTGGGCAAAATACTTCGCTTTTTCAATACCTTTATCAATCAACATTTCATAGCCTTTGCGGCCAATTACACGTAGGCAAGCATGTACCAACATCGCCATACCAGGGCGACTGCCTTCTAATGTGTGACTGCCTAAGTCTTTCGAGCCTTTACGAAGAATGTATTCGGCGTGGTGTTCAATCGCATCAGAGGCAGCAGGGTCTTTAAACAACACTAAGCCCGCGCCCATCGGTACGTACATTTGTTTGTGCGCATCAATGGTGATTGAATCAGCGCGCTCAATGCCATCCAATAACTTTCTGTTGTTACTAGATAATAAAGTAGCGCCACCCCAAGCGGCATCAACATGAAAGTGACAGCCAAGCTCTTCACTCAAATCAGCCATCTCATTGAGGGGATCGATATTGCCGGTTTCAGTGGTGCCAGCCACTCCCACCAACGCCATCACTTTAATGCCCTGCGCTTCTAGTGCTAAAGCCTGTTCACGCATTTTATTCACATCAACCTTGTTGTTGGCATCCGTTTCAATGGCAATGAAATTGTCTCGACCTAGCCCCAACACATCAGCAGCTTTACCTAAAGAGTAGTGACCACGTTCAGAAACCAGCACCGCCAATCCTTTGTAACCGTAATGTAGCATCGCTGCCACGACACCTTGCGCGGCAATGCCTTTAAACTGCCCATCGGCTTTTAACAGACGGTTTCGAGCAATCCACAACGCGGTAATGTTGGCAATGGTGCCCCCTGAGCAAAACGCGCCCAAAGAGGTGCTCGCGCTGTGCATCCACTTGTCATAAAACTTGTCTGACGCGCCATAAGCCAAATGGTGCATCATGCCCAATACTTGTCGCTCTAGCGGCGTGAACGCTTTGGAGGTTTCTATTTTTACTAGGTTCTGGTTTAAACCCACCATCAATTTTGACAGTGGCAACACAAAGTGTGGCAATGCTGAGGTCATGTGACCAATAAAGCTCGGGGCTGCGGTATGCACAGAATGCGCAACAAGCTGCTCCATGATGTCTTGTGCGTAATCCGACACAAACATGGGCTCTTCAGGGATCACAGCCGATTGAAAGTCCTTTTCAATTTCATGCAAAGGCTTTTCAATCGCGGCGATATTCTCATTTAAGAAACCCGCAAGATTATTTGAGATCTCTAACTCTATCTTACTTAGAGTGGAGTCAGGCGCTTCTGGCACCGTAAAAATACGCATCAAACTTTCTTCAGAAGCGACAGCACAACGCTTTGGACCCATTACATTACCCAATGTTTTTATGGGCCACGGCAAAGTGTCCCACCAGCTTGTTATTACGAAATGGCTAACTTTACTGTAAGTTAGCCACAATGTCTCCTATTGTATAGCGAAAAGTCTTAACTTGACCCTGTTTGATATGACATTTTGATGTTGTCATAACGACAGTTCTTTGAATTTTAGACCACCATAACAGCCGTGTTTTTACGTCTAATCACTGTTACAAAACTTCACACTATTCATATATTTAAAAGCAGTCTAGACTTGTATCCAAATATTCTGTTGGTAAACTCTGAGGCTACATAAAGGCAAAGTTTACTTCTTTGGAACATACAGATAAGGATCATTATGTACAGGAAGACTTCTGCGATGACGTGGTCTTTGGTTGGGTTTTTGCTATTTATCTCCAGTTTAATTGGCTACGTGGCTTACACATACCAATCTACCCGCCAAGCCATTATGGATAACATTGATAAACAGTTGTTGCACGCAGCCAAAAGTGCACAGCTGATTATGGGTGACGACTACCACACCCAACTCGGTTCAGTCTCCCCACATGAGTACCAGCAACAAAGTGCTCAGTTGACCGCGCTTGCTCAAGCGGTAGGCGTGGAATATGTATACACCATGATCTATCGTGCTCCCGATGTTTACTTTACTGCATCTAGCTATACCAAGAGCGACCTCAGGCACAACAGAGTCACTCAGTTTCTGGATCGCTACGAAGAAGCCACCGCCATCAATAAGGCCGCCTTTCGCTCCACTGAACCTGTGTTTGAGGTATCTAAAGATCAATGGGGGCATTTTAAGAGTATCTTTATCCCGTATATTGCACCAGACGGTACGCCGTATATTACTGGTGCGGATATAACGATTGGTAAAGTCGATGCACTGCTGCAAGAAAGTGTGACTAAAGCCACCCTCACCGCGAGTTTTTTCTTCTTTATTGCTGTGCTGGTTGCGGCTTTATATTTGCAGTTATATCGCAAGTCGATGAGTACCGACCCGCGCACGGGGTTTGCGAATCGTGTCGCACTCGAACGCGATCTCAGTAAAAAACAAGACCAGCATCTAGCATTGGCAATTGTGACGGTTGATGAGCTAGAAGACATCATTGGCTTTTATGGCACTCAAGTCGGCGATCTTGCAACATGGCTGTAGCGCTCGGATCATCACCGAGCAAGGCGCCATACTAAAAACCGAGAGTTTTAGTGAAGTGGTGCGTCAGTCTCGTCTGCAAAGTAAACTCACGCGCAGCATTTTTACCCAGTGTATTACCCACTTTAGAAAAACCACCTCGGCTTGGAGCATCAAACTCAGCTTTCAAGACGCCACCGATCCACAGTTGCTTGATTTTATCGATCAGGAATTGCGTCGCTACCCACAACCGCAGCTCATTACCTTTGAGCTTGATGAAAAAGATGTACTAGATAACTTTAATGCCATGGCGGTGTGTATCAATGTACTCAAAAGCAAGGGCGTAAAAGTGTCTATCAATGCAGTCAGTAGCGGTTTACTCACGGTCAGTCGCGTGATGAAACTCAATATCGACATGTTATTGCTTGACGAGGCGCTCACCACTTACATCGCCGAGGATGAGCAGGTGTTTGAATTTATACAAAACATAGCCAAGCTCTGTGGCGATAAGCACATTCTATTGTTGGTTGCGGGGGTTGAGTCTGAACAGCAATATGCTCGGCTGAGCGAAGCTGGCGTTGATTTGGTTGAGGGCCCCTACATTGCAAGAGCGGCCCCACATGTTTGTAATAAATTACGGCAGCTTAACAACCAAGCGCGTGCTTGATTGGCCGCTGGCCCAATACTTACGCTCAAACGGTGTAATAGCCATATCACTGTGATATGGCTCTACCGGCGTTGGGTGTCCCGCTAATTGCAGCGCGCGGGCAAACTCCTTTACGTAAATATCCCAGTTACTGCGCACCTCAAGCAAACCGCCAAGCTTAACAATAAATGGGAACACTGCCGCTCCATGCCAACGACGTTGGATATGTTTAGCCTTTGGCCAAGGGTTTGGATACAACAAATAATGGTGTGTTGGTTGCCAATTGGCAGCCACCGCTAAACGCCAAAAATCGTTGAGATCCGCCTGTACCAGCACATATTGCCCCGCATCCGTTTGCTTATACTCTACATCGTGTTTTTCAAGGCGATGTGACGACTTATCAATACCTATCACTAAAGCGTTTGGATGTAGTTTTGCAAGATTGGCGGTACTTTCTCCCACACCACAACAGGAATCTAAGATAATCGGACCATTAAATGCCTGAACGCACGCATTAACTTCGTCAAAGGCGCGTTGCGTATGTTGTGCTACAGGCTTTTTAAATTCAGCCTTTAAATGCTTAGTGACTATTTCGTCCAGCTTGTCGTGCAAGCTAGGCTGGTTTGAAACAATGCTTCTTGAATTTGCTTCACTCATCAGTGACGTAACCCTACTCCCCGGCGGATCAAACTCAGCGCCAGAATAAATAATCCAGAAATAAACGCGAATAATACCGCAAATGACGTGTAAATGTTCACATCAGATACCCCTAAAAAGCCATATCTGAAGGCATTAACCATATAAATAATGGGATTAACCTGAGAAACGCCCTGCCAAAACTCTGGCAACAAGGTGATTGAATAGAACACCCCACCAAGATAGGTCAGCGGTGTTAACACAAATGTGGGAATAATACTGATGTCATCAAAACTGTTGGCGTACACGGCGTTGATCAAGCCACCCAAAGCAAACACTGCGGAGGTTAAAATCACCGTCGCAATAATCACCCCAAGGCTATGAATTTGAATATCAACGAAAAATAGCGATACCAAGGTAACAATCAAGCCCACTAACATGCCACGGGCCATACCACCGCCGATATATCCCAACACAATGATGTAGTTAGGCACAGGCGCAACCAATAACTCTTCAATACTCTTTTGAAATTTAGTGGAATAAAAACTTGAAGCCACGTTGGAATAGGAGTTGGTAATAACCGACATCATAATAAGACCCGGCACAATAAACTCCATGTAACTAAAGCCACCCATTTCGCCAATTCTGGAGCCTATCAAACTGCCAAAAATCACAAAATACAAGGTCATGGTGATGGCTGGCGGCACTAGGGTTTGCACCCAAATGCGCAAAAAACGGATACACTCTTTGATCCAGATACTTTTTAGTGCAACACCGTAGCGGGTGATATTCATGCTGTGCGCCCCTGTTCTAATAATCCAACAAACAACTCTTCCAAACGATTGGCCTTGTTACGCATACTCAATACCGTATTGCCTTGCGCACTCAGTTGCGTAAATACCTCATTAAGCCCTTGAGATTTAGCCACTTCTACCTCAAGCGTGTGGTCGTCCACCATAGCGAATTGATAACCTGTAAGGGAAACTGGTTGAATAGGCGCTTTTAAATCCAGTACAAAGGTTTCTTTGTCTAATTTGGCCAGCAAAGCTTTGATGGTGGTGTTTTCAACAATCGTGCCTTTATCAATAATGGCGATGTTTTTACACAACAACTCGGCTTCTTCAAGGTAGTGCGTAGTCAAAATAATGGTGACGCCTTGCTTGTTTATCTGGCGTAAAAAGTCCCACATTGAACGGCGCAGTTCAATGTCTACCCCAGCGGTTGGTTCATCTAAAATAAGCAACTTTGGCTCGTGCATCAGCGCTCTGGCAATCATCAAACGACGCTTCATACCGCCCGATAGGGTACGTGCCTGTTTGTCTTTTTTATCAAATAAACCAAGCTGTTTGAGGTACTTTTCAGCACGCTCATGGGCCAAAGCGCGTGGCACACCATAGTAACCCGCCTGATTGACCAAGATCTGATTAAGCGTTTCAAATTGACCGAAGTTAAACTCTTGTGGCACAAGACCAAGCTCCGACTTGGCGTCTTCCAAAGCGGTATCTATGCTGTGGCCAAACACTTCAACCTGCCCCTCGGTTTTATTCACCAATGACGCAATAACCCCGATGGTGGTTGATTTACCCGCGCCATTGGGGCCAAGCAGCGCAAAAAAGTCGCCCTGCTCTACTTGCAAGTCAATGCCTTTTACGGCCTCAACGCCGTTTTTATAGACTTTTTTCAAGCCTTTGATATTCAGTGCTATCGTCATATTAATGTTGTTCTCCATAACCCCAACGCTTGGTTAGGGTATGTTCGATATGTAAATGATCTAAAATACGAGCCACCATAAAATCGACTAAATCCTGAATCGACTCGGGTTGATGATAAAACCCAGGTGCCGCAGGCATAATGGTGACGCCAAGCTGGCTGAGCTTGAGCATATTTTCAAGGTGAATCGAGCTAAATGGGGTTTCTCTGGGAACCAAGATCAGTTGCCCGCGCTCTTTTATCACCACATCGGCGGCGCGCTCTAACAAGTTGTCTGACGCGCCCATGGCAATGGCTGAAACCGACCCTGCACTACACGGGCACACCACCATTTTTTTCGGCGCAGCCGACCCAGAAGCTACGGGGCTAAACCAGTTATCTTTTCCAAATACTTTGATTTGCTCGGGCTGTGCTTTGTACAGCTCAGTTAACTGCTCAGTCGCTTTTTGCTCGTTACCCGAAAGTTTGATACCCGACTCCGTGTCTAACACCACCCGTGCGGCACTGGAGATAAGTACAAACACCTGATAATTCATCGCTACGAGTACTTCCAACAAACGTAGCCCGTAGGGTGCACCCGATGCACCGCTAAATGCCAAAGTAATGGCTGGTTTAAACTCGCTCACATTAGTACCTACTTAGTTAAATTTTTGCTCAAGCGCATTGAGTAACTTTTGATGCAAGCCGTCAAAGCCACCGTTACTCATGATCAAAATATGCTGACCTGACTGCGCACGTTCACATACCTGAGCAATGATATCGTCAATATTATCGCTACACTGGCGAGCCGCTTTTTGTGCCTGCTCACGAAGTGACCAGCCTAACCCTTGCGGTTCAAACAGGTAGGCTTCATCGGCCTGCGTTAGCGAATCCAGTAAGGTGCTTTGATGCACCCCCATTTTCATGGTGTTTGAACGCGGCTCTAAAATTGCGATTACAGGCTCATCGCCCACACTGGCTTTTAACCCCGCCAACGTGGTTTTAATGGCTGTGGGATGATGCGCAAAATCATCATAAACACGTACACCGCCTACCTCACCTAATAGCTCCATACGGCGTTTAGGCGATTTAAACTCACTCAGTGCGTCAGTGCTTACGGATACAGGAATACCCACATGGCGTGCGGCCGCAATCGCCATCATGGCGTTTTTAACGTTGTGCTCGCCAATGGCCGACCAATTCACCACCCCTGCTAATTCACCCTCAAGGTATACCTCAAATTGCGAACCATCATTTTGTAGGAGCTTGTACGTCCAATCACCGTTTAGGGTTTCTTGTTGGCTCCAAAAACCACGAGCGACCACCTCGTTTAACGGCGTATCGTCCGCAGGATAAATGGCTTTACCTTGCGATGGTAAAGTGCGTAATAAGTGGTGGAATTGCGTTTGTATGGCATTCAGATCTGGGAAAATATCCGCATGATCAAACTCAAGGTTGTTCATAATCAAGGTGCGCGGCAAATAGTGCACAAACTTACTGCGCTTATCAAAAAACGCCGTGTCGTATTCATCCGCTTCAATCACAAAAAATGGCGTATCGCTGATGCGTGCCGACACCCCAAAGTTTTGTACTATGCCACCAATTAAAAACCCCGGTCTAAGCCCTGCATATTCTAACAACCAAGCCAACATGCTGGCGGTGGTGGTTTTACCATGGGTGCCCGCCACCGCAAGCACCCAAGCGTTTTGCAATAAATTGTGTTTGAGCCATTCGGGGCCAGAAGTATAAGGAATGCGCTGTTCAAGCACATATTCAACACACGGGTTGCCACGGCTCATCGCATTGCCAATCACCACCATATCTGGCGCAGGATTAAGCTGCTCAGGGTCATAGCCTGTCGTCAACTCAATGCCTAACGATTCAAGTTGCGTACTCATCGGCGGATACACATTTTGATCTGAGCCGGTCACTCTAAATCCTAACGCCTGTGCAATGGCCGCAATGCCGCCCATAAACGTGCCGCAGATCCCTAAAATATGTATGTGCTGTTGCTTAGTTTGCTGACTTGCCATGAAAATAATTTGCCTTTTCTAATATTTATACCGCCATTGGCAGGGTGTCTACTATGCCAAATTTACACGCAATAAACCAATTTTGGCCGAGCAAAACAGCTATGCGCAATCGGCAATAATAACCGCTTATACTGAACTTTTTATGAGTTTAGATAAAAAAAATGCCAGTATTAAACTGGCATTTTTTCCTATTTTACCGAGCGATTACGCAACACCGTATTGGTCACGGTAAGCTTTTACCGCCTCAAGGTGCTCAGCCATACCACCTTGCTGTTCAAGGTAAGTGATCAAATCGGCAAGTTTTACGATAGACACCACTTGAGTGTTAAAGTCGCGCTCTACTTCTTGAATCGCAGAAAGCTCAGCTTTACCTTTTTCTTGGCGATCTAGTGCAATCAACACACCTGATAAATCAGCGCCTGCCTGTGCAATGATTTCCATTGACTCACGAATTGCAGTGCCTGCGGTGATCACATCATCAACCAACATGATACGGCCTTCAAGTGCCGACCCCACCAACGAGCCACCTTCACCGTGCTGCTTTTTCTCTTTACGGTTAAAACAATAAGGCACATCTTTGTTGTAGTGATCCGCCAACGCAACCGCTGTGGTCGTCGCAATTGGAATACCTTTGTATGCAGGACCAAATAGTACATCGTACTCAATACCCGCATCTTCAAGCGCTGCGGCATAAAAACGACCTAAGCGCGCCAAATCACGGCCTGTGTTAAACAAACCAGCGTTAAAAAAGTAAGGGCTGGTACGGCCTGATTTTAGTGTAAACTCACCAAACTTAAGCACCTGCTTTTCAAGGGCAAATTCAATAAACTCTTTTTGATATGCTTTCATGTCTTACCTATTTAATAAACGAGTTATGCTAGTGCTTTTTTCTGTAAATCGATGATTTCTCGAATTGAGTGCTTAGCCAAACCAAGTAGCTCATCTAGCTCTTCAAACGAGAACGGTTCACCCTCTGCGGTGCCCTGTACTTCAATCAGTTTACCCGTTTCGGTCATGATGACGTTCATGTCAGTTTCGGCTTCTGAATCCTCAAGGTATTCTAGATCAGAAATCGCTTCACCGTTGTACACACCCACAGAAATTGCCGCAATCATAAACTTAAGAGGATTGTTGTTGATCATCCCTTTAGCACGCATATGCGTTAATGCATCAACCAATGCAACACATGCACCGCTGATTGATGCTGTACGCGTGCCACCGTCAGCCTGAAGTACATCACAGTCGATGGTGATGGTGTTTTCGCCAAGCGCTTTTAAATCAACCGCAGCACGTAGTGCTCGGGCGATCAAACGTTGGATCTCCATCGTACGGCCGCCTTGCTTGCCTTTGGCCGCTTCACGGTTATTTCGTGTATGAGTAGAACGTGGCAACATACCGTATTCAGCGGTGATCCAGCCTTTACCTTGACCTTTCATAAAACGAGGCACGCCCGCTTCAACAGTGGCAGTACACAATACTTTGGTGTTACCGAACTCTACCAACACCGAGCCTTCGGCGTGCATTGTATAGTTGCGGGTAAATGTTACCGGTCTAATTTGGTTTGCTGTTCTTTCGCTTGGACGCATCCACGTTCCCCTAAATTCAGAATTTTATCTATTATAAAGGCTCAACCGATACGATGCTATGCGTTAAGCTAATAAATTGTTGTGACCATAACCGATAAAATTTGCTAATTATTTCCTCTGTCGCCTTGCGCGCTTTATAAGCTATAATGGCGCAGCAAAATTTGTTAATAGATTAGGAACTTTACATGATCCATAGTATGACCGCCTACGCACGCCGAGAAGTTAAGGGTGAATGGGGCACAGGGGTTTGGGAAATTCGCTCGGTTAACCAGCGCTACCTAGAAACCTTTATCCGCGCACCTGAACAATTCCGTGCCATGGAGCCGGTAGTACGTGAACGCCTGCGCAAACACTTACAGCGCGGCAAGGTAGAAGTGTATTTGAAGTTTACCGCCAACCCAGCCCACGTGGGTGAGCTGTCTATTAATGAAACCCTTGCGGAGCAGCTGATCAAAAGTGCCAAGTGGGTACAACAACAAAGTCAAGGTGATATCAACCCCGTTGATATTCTACGTTGGCCCGGCGTAATGGAAGCGCAAGAAGTTGACCTAGACACGGTAAACAGCGAACTACTTGCGGGTTTTGACGAACTGGTTGAAGACTTTAAAGCCGCTCGCGCCAGCGAAGGTGAAAACCTAGAAACCATGATCACCACCCGTTTAGACGCCATCTTAGAGCAAGTTGCCATTGTTGAAGGCCACATGCCAGAGGTGAACAAATGGCAACGCGAAAAGCTCACCACTAAGTTAGAAGAGCTAAAAGCTGAAATCGACGAAAACCGCCTTGAACAAGAGCTTATCTACCTCGCTCAAAAGCAAGACGTCGCCGAAGAGCTAGACCGCCTAAAGTCACACGTTAAAGAAACCAATAAAATCTTGAAAAAAGGCGGCGCATGCGGCCGACGTTTAGACTTTATGATGCAAGAGTTCAACCGCGAGTCAAACACCCTCGCCTCAAAATCAATCAACACCGAAATCACCAACGCTGCGGTTGAATTGAAGGTATTGATCGAGCAAATGAGAGAGCAGATCCAAAACATCGAGTAATGTTTCAGGCTGTTTCTGAGCGTTAAAATAGCCTTTAAAATCTGGTTGTTATGAGTTTTACGTGTTTCAACCTGTTGCCCCGAATTGCTCTTTGTAATTAAAAAATGATGGCAGAAATGGTGGCAGATTTTGAAAAAATTCAAAATTTGCCCCAAACTTTAAAAATCTGCCACCACTTTTATTGTAAAGGTATGATATGGCAAACAAAATCAACGCTCAGCAAATTAAGTCTTTAATCAAAACGGGTAAAGTAGGCTATCACTCAATTGGGAATAGCCTCTATATTCGAATCAGTAAAGAGCGAAGCGCTTTTTGGGTGGTTAGATATACAATTCATAAAAAGCGCAGAGAAATAACCTTCGGCAAATACCCCGATGTTTCATTGGCTGAGGCACGCTTAAAATCAGCGCAAATTGTGCTTGATGTGAAAAATGAAAACATCGACCCTCAAGCCGAGAAAATGCGCCTCGATAACGAAACCTTAAAAACCGTCAATGATCTTGCCGAAGACTGGCTGCAAGAATGCGAAAAACGCTTAAAGCACCCAAATATCCCTAGACGTATTTATACCAAAGATCTTGCCCCTTATTTTGGTGGGTTAGCAATCGAAAAAGTAAACCCTAGAGATATTCGCGGCGCGATACAACGCATTGCGCAAAGTGACCGCCCAAGCATTGCAAATGACGCGCTCATGTACTGCAAGCAGCTATTCAGACACGCAATTAAGCTAGATTTACGCACCTCAAACCCAGCTGAAGCATTTAACGTGTCAGATGCGGGCGGTGTAGAGCGAAGCCGTAGCCGCGCCCTATCACTTGAAGAACTAGAGAAAGTGTATCAATGCCTGCGGGAAAATTCTGACCAATTTACCCGCGACAACTATTTAGCCTTTTCGCTGCTACTTTGTTTAGGTGTTAGAAAGGGTGAGCTAATCGCTGCTAAATGGACTGAATTTGATTTTAAAGAAGCGCTTTGGCATATTCCACAGGAGCGCAGCAAAACAGGCCGAGGCATCACCGTACCATTAAGCTCCATCGTCATTGAATGGCTCAAAGAGTTGCAAATACGTGCGTTTGGCTCTGACTATGTTTTTCCAAACCGCAGAGCCAGCAAACGTTTTGGGCATATCAGCCTTACTTGAGAGCATTCAGAATGAATTGGAAAAAGGTGTTGAACATTATGAAGCTATTTTTAACAGTGCGCTTAGTAGAGCAAAACCAATAATATTAACTACCATCACGACTATCTTTGGGCTCATCACCCTCTATTTTGGAGGGGGCGCCATGTGGGAGCCGTTGGCTATTACCATTATAGCAGGCCTGTTTTTTTCAACAGTGTTGACTCTGGGTGTTGTTCCTGTCTTGTATGCATGTTTATACAAAGTTCAGCCCAACCTCACAGGAGTTAGTGCGCAGAGCTAACTCACCTGCCAAAACTCTTGAAAATTAGGTTGTTTTGTATAAAAACACTAAACGCAATTATGATCATCATAGTGAGCTTGCCCCTTTGCTTTATGAGACATACGGCTAAAGATAAACGCCATCAACAAAGTCGAAAACACATGTGCGGCTGGGGCACTTACTGTATTTAGGCTTAATGTTTGCGCCTATAACTTTATTTAATAGGTTTAATTTGAAAAGAGCAGTGAAATTCAGTTTTTTATTTGAATACATTTTGGAAGAGAGACTTAAGCTCCCCCACCAAAATTGTCGTGAATTAAGATGCTTTCTTAATGTTGCAGTACTCTCTGGCACCGTTCAGAGCGCTAGTGACTTGAAATGCTAAAGCATCAACGACTTTCATACAAACAGAATTACCAAATTGTTTGTAAATCTGGCCTTGAGAAACAGCATCTACAATATATTCTTCAGGGAAGCCTTGTAATCGAGCACACTCTCTTGGTGTTAGCTTTCTCGGGCGTTTACCGAGCTCTGATTGATCAATTAATATTTCAGAACCATCTTTATAGTAACGAGCACTTATTGTGTTTGTATATTCGCTTTCAGCATTGAATAGTGAGTAACCAAAGCCATTACCTTTCGTTTTATGCTCTTCTTTTCTGCGCTGATGGCCCGCCCAAAGTTTTTCCGATATCGTGAATTTATCATCACTCGGAGCTATTTCGCTTAAGTCTTCTAATATATCACCTACTTTAGTCGGTGTTTTAGGTGGTGTTGGCCATTTAAATAGTTCATCGAAATTACAGCCTTTAAAGTGGCTTTTATCAAACCCGACTATGAATACGCGCTCTCGATTTTGAGGTGATCCAAAGTCACCAGCCCTAAGTACTTTAAAATCAACCCAATAATTTAGTTTCTCTGAAAGTGCATGTCTTGTTTCTTCACTTAAAGGTACGTCGTCCGGTATCTCTAAGTCAGAGTTGCCTTTTAAAATATCTAAAATAGTTTTTAAAGTACGGCCTTTATCATGCCCTTGGAGCTGCTTTACATTCTCAAGTACAAAAGCTTTAGGTTTTTTTTCAGTAAGGATTCTTTGAATCTCGAAGAACATTGTCCCGCGTGTATCATTAAAGCCTTGTTTTAGACCTGCTTGAGAAAAAGCTTGGCAGGGAAAACCACCAAGCAAAATGTCATGATCGGGAATATCAGATGCAGCTATCTGGGTTATGTCGCCATTAGGCATTTCACCAAAATTGGTGAGATATGTTTTTTGTGCAAACTTATCCCACTCAGAAGTAAACACACAATGCCCACCGAGCTTTTGAAAAGGCAGTCTTATACCCCCAATCCCAGCGAATAGGTCTATAAATGAAAACTCAGACTGAGATAAAGGTTTCTGTTTAAATGGTGCGTTATCTAGATGAGATTTTAATTCTGATTCTAGATTGAGAATATCAAGTAGCTTTTTTGATGTAGGCTTGTGTTCACCAGTTTCCCACCCTCTCACTGTTCGCTCACCAGTAGAAGCCATACCAAGTAAATTCGCAAATTCAGTACGGCCTAAACCTAAGCTTTCTCGTATACTTTTGATTTGACTTGCTATATCGTTATTCATTGAAACATTACTCGTGATGCTATTAAACTTGTCCGGTTTTAATCCTGGTGAATATAGCACTGTACAAATGATCAGGCAAGGGAAACAATGTTAAAAGATCTTTCTACTTTACGTTTTGAAGCAATAGATAAAGTGCAAGCTAATATTTTTAATGAAATTAGCTTATCAAGCACGGATAAAGAAAAAATTTATTTAGAGTTTATTGACTACTTTACTAACTTGCATACGAGTCTCCTATCTGACTCTATTAAACTTGTAAATAAAAGCAAACAGACAGCATACATTCCCTTTAGTTGGTTTGCTCGTTTACAACAGTGTGTTGGTTTTATTGAAGGGCTAATTGAGTACTTAGTTGTTTTAGATAAAGTCAAAAACGAATCAGGCGTTGATCTTAAGGTATTTGAATCGCTGCCCTCCTTAATTTGGAGGTCAAAGTTTTCTGATGATGATTTAGATAAGCTGTATATTTTTCTTAGTAGTAACTTGAGTGCAGAAGATATATCGTCTTTTGAAGATTTCTTAGAGGGGCAAAGCTGGCTAGAAGTTAAGAATGAAGAGAAAGGGGAGTTACAAGGACGAAAACTGGCAAGAAGAAATGATGAAATAATTGCTTCAAGTGTAATCAAAGTTTGCTCTCTCATCCAAGAAAATTCAGGAAAAATAGAGTTACTTATTGAGTTATTGAGCGAAAAGCCTAGCCTTAGAAAGTTCTTAGAAAAAAAGAATACCATCCCTGATGGCGAGGTACTTCGAAATACCACAAGTATAGAAGACAAAGCCATATTTCAGTATGGCTCCAGTGCTGACAAAGGTAGCAATAAAATTTATTATGGCGCTCCAGGTACTGGAAAAAGTCATTGTATAGATAAAATAACAGAAAATCATTGTCGTTATGTAACTGTGTTTCACCCTGACACGCAGTATAGTGATCTTGTAGGTGCTTTAAAGCCTGTTATGGTCGATGCGAATGGTGAAAAAAAGATTTCTTATGAGTTTAGGCCAGGACCGTTTACCAAAGCGCTTATAGAAGCGCTAAACGATACTAGTAAACATGTTTATCTTGTAATTGAAGAGCTTAATCGAGCACCTGCAGCAGCTGTTTTTGGTGAGATATTTCAGCTACTAGATCGAAATTTGCAGGGTGAAAGTCGATACAAAATAGAAGTATCAGATCCCGATATGCTGCTTCATATTAAAGAAAACCTAAAAGAACCAGATAAGTTTAATAAGCTTTACTTACCAGCAAACTTCTCAATTCTAGCTACTATGAATAGTAGTGATCAATCAGTCATGCCTATGGACACTGCCTTTAAAAGGCGTTGGTTATTCGAATACTTACCTATAGATTTTACTAAAGTTGGTAATGGTAATTTTAAATTTACACTTGCTGATGGTGCGCAGATAGAAGTGCCTTGGAAAGTATTTGCAGAAGTTGTGAATGATTCCCTGTCTTCTTTGCAGGTCCCAGAAGATCGCCTCTTAGGCCATCGTTTTGTGTCTGATGATGAGCTTGCGACCATTGAGGAGGCGAATAATACATTAAAAGGTAAAATATTAGTTTATCTCTGGGATGATGTGCTTCGTCATGGAAAACGTGATGTGATTTTTAATACATCAAAAGTTAGTACTTTCGGTCAGTTATCACATCAATTTGGAGAGGGTGAGCCTATCTTTTCAGATACATTTGAGGCCCAGTTACTAGAGGCATTAGACAAAACTAAAGAAGTCCAAGAAACAGCCGCAAATAAGCAACCGGAATAGATGTAATTAAAAATGCATAAATTACACCTATTTGAAGACAGGCAAAGTATTGTAAAAGCAATGCCCAAGAAGTTAGTTCATAATTTGAGTAAGCTAGGGCTTCTTTACGGTAATGGGCAAAAAGTAATGTTTTGTGGCTTAATTAATTTTGATGATCAAATTGCTGTATTCCTTCCACGGAATAGCGATTTTGTAGAAGTTGATGAATTAAGTACAAGGAAAGTATGTGCGACACTTTTGAAAGCACTTAAGCGTTATTTAGATGACAAAGACAACGCTATAAATGCTGATGAATTAATTGATGAAGGCATATATGGACAAGAATACTTAGGTTTTATTTTTGCCTTATTTGAAGACTACTTCAACAATGGTCTTTTTACACGTCGGGTATCTGAAAGGAAGGTAAATTCAGGTAAAGTAGATTGGAACCGTACTATTAAACAATCTATACCGTATATGTCTGCTGACAGTCCTGTTTATTTAAAATTAGCTGGTTCTATCAAGCGAGTATATTCCAACTGTGAAACTGCGAAGATTCATGCTGAAATCTTACGTAAATTAGATAAAAAAATAGGGTGGTTAATTAATGATGATGGAGCTATAACTAAACAACTTATCAATATTCCTGTTTCATCAATGGATAATGATGCGAAGATCTATCATCTAAATAATGAGTTAACAAGAGCATACTCTGATCGTGATATTTATCTAATCAAACAGTTAATTAGTTACCTTAAATTGGAAAGTATGTCACAGAAAAGTGACTTTTCTATTGGTGTTAAAAGGTTTGAGGGTATGTGGGAGTATATGCTGTTAAAAACGCTTAAAAACGTATTTCCTGTAAACAAGAAGCTAGCTAAGCCAGTATATAAAATAGATGGTGAATTGAAATTGGCTAGTAGGAAAGGACAAAGAACCGATATAGTCCTTAGAGATCCTGAAACTGGTGATTTTACTGTTATTGACGCTAAATATTACTCAGCAAAAAGCGTAGAAACGGCTCCTGGCTGGCCTGATCTTGTTAAGCAGATTTTCTACGCACACGCAGTTAAATCAATTTATCCAGAAAGTAATGTTTCTAATATGTTCATTTTTCCTGGTAAGGCTGGCATTATTCAATCAGTACATATGGCTAAACCTAGCGCTAAGAAAATTCAAGAAGAAGACTTGCTTGATGAATACCCTGTGATCTCCTGTACATTCCAAAATCCTATAAAGCTATTAATGGTATTTGTTTCTGGCAGGTACATGAACTAACAGTGATTTAATCATCTCATTAGCACAAAAACATATTTGTCCAGACTGCGATGAATCTGTGCCTCTACCATTGTAAACAGAATGTTGACTTTTTGGCTGTTTACCAATATCTTTACTACCATGTTTGTTCAGGCTGAATTCATTAATTTTTCTATCATTGATAACGTTGACAATTCCTTTCAGTTTGAATCTCAAAACAGCGTTGTTAACAACATGTACATTAACTGTGGAAAATCTCCCCATTAATAAAAAGGACAGGGACACGTGATAAATGGTGATGATTTAAGAGCGATGCGGGTCAATGCGGGCATATCCCAAGATGGGATGGCTA
The DNA here is from genome assembly GCF_021654245.1 of Pseudoalteromonas sp. MMG022. Lineage (NCBI taxonomy): Bacteria > Pseudomonadati > Pseudomonadota > Gammaproteobacteria > Alteromonadales > Pseudoalteromonadaceae > Pseudoalteromonas > Pseudoalteromonas sp. MMG022. The sequence continues at coordinate 21,613 of NZ_JAKFZQ010000035.1, forward strand.
AAAAGCTCAAATGTGATAGAAAAACCATCATAAATTACGAATTAGGTGTGAGTGATATTCGTTCAAAACAGCTTTTTTTGTGGTTTTTATATTGTAAGATAGACGCTGGATCGTTATTAAATGAAATTAAACAGATCCGCGATATCACCAACAGTAAAGAAAAACCCAACTTACAGGATGAAGAACAATGAACAAGTTAAGCCTACACCGTGTATTTAACTCTATGAATTTATTTATCAAGGTGAATGGGAAACACAAGGAAATAGCAAAAAGCGATTGTGGTTTGGTAGCGGGTGGACTTTCAGCCAAAAAGCGCCCTAGGGTTTCTAATAGTACGGAAGTTTTAGCTGACAATGTAGTTAAGCCAACTAAATCACAAAAACAACCGCATGAGCTTTCGACTGAACAATGTACATTTGTGCCTGGTGGTGTTAACCCTCACAAAAGACCTAAAGCTGCTGCCACTGAAGCTAACTTTGTGCCCTATGAGTTAAATATTAGCACATGCACTCTTGTATTTGGAGGAACTGCTAAAAAAAGACCTAGAGCTGTATCGGAGGGAGCTAGCTTTACACATATCATTCCCACGGAGACCTAACAAGGATAGAAAATGAAACTTTCAGACCTAATTTTACTCAGCATAGCATCATTGGCATTTTTTTATATTCAACTTTGGGACGAACACATTGTCACTCCTTTATATTTGTCATCATTGGCTATTTGTTCACTCTATGGTTTTTACGCAAAGAACCTTAATATTGCGCATATAGCTGGATTTATTTTCGTTTTAAACACAGCCGCTTACGCAGTTTTCGAACTAGGTATAATCAATGATGTAACACCAGAAGAAAACAAAATACTCCAAAGTTCCCTTATTTATGGTGTTCAACTTTTTTTCAGCCTAACTACAGTTCTGGTACTGATATTTAGAGTGCAGCTCTCGCGAGTATTTTCCAACTCAAAAAGCATTGAGCTAATACACTTTGACGGCATCTTCCATTGGGTTTATTTATATACGTCATTGGTTTACTTTCTAGCCTTGTTGGAAGACCTAGCATTTGTCTTATTTGATATGAAATCTTGGACTTTAATATATGACAACTTTGAAGGGCTAATTTATATTTCATGGGCGCTATGCTGTGGTGCTTTGCTAACCATGATGATTTGTGAAGCCAAGTCGAATCGTTCTGGTGAGGCTAATGCGCTATAAAACACTAAAAGATGAAAACTCTTTTTACTTCTAACTCAACAACATGTTAGCTCTTTATGTTTGCCTTGATGACGATGGCTGGTCACCTCGATTTGCAGCAAACGACCGAGTAATACCAAAAAGTTGGCTTAGCTTCCCAGATTCTGTTGTTTTGTAAAATGGGTTTAACGCATGATTGATGGCGAAGATTTAAGGGCATTGCGTGTTCAAGCGGGTATTACACAGCAAGACATGTGTAAAAAGCTTGGCTGTGATAGAAAAACCATCATCAATTATGAGTTGGGGGTAAGTGATATTCCCTCAAAAAAGCTGTTTCGGTGGCTGCAATGCTGCAAGCTTGACCTCGGTGTGTTGCTCGGCCAAATCAAGGCGATTCGTGAAGATGCCCATGATAGTGGCAGAGCTAAGGTACTGGACTTTGTTACAATGGGCTTTGTGTTAAGCCAATTTTGGAGCCATATAATTGTTATTCCAATCTATCTATCATTAATAGGCATTTGTATGGCTTATGGCTCATACAAGAAGAATATAAATATGGTCCACATTGCTGGGATTATTTTTACTTTAACTGCTTTAAACTTTGTAATTTTTGAGTCAAGCTTAATCAATGCAGTAACACCTGACGATAATGCCGTGTTACAAAGCTTTCTTATTTTCGGTACTCAACTGCTATTCAGCCTCGTTGTTGTATTTCTCTTGGTATTTAGGGTGCAGTTTTCTAGGCTACTGTCCAAATCAAAGGACATTCAATTAACCCACTTTGATAGTATCTTTTATTGGATTTATATCTACACATCAATAGTCTACTTATTAGCTCTACTAGAAGATTTAGCCTACATACTCTTTGACTTAA